>NZ_JAKRMO010000006.1:0-97670 GCF_022346485.1 Brachybacterium sp. ACRRE
CGCGCCTATGCGCCGCGCCCCCGCTTAATACGCCCACACGCCCCCCCCCCCCGCCGCCCCCAACTTCGACTCCCCCCGGCCGGGGGGGGGGGGCCCCGCGCGCTCCCGCCCGCCCGGTCCGGGGTCAGTCGAAGATGGGGCCGACGGTGCGGCTGCGCTTGAGCTCGAAGAAGCCGTCGACGCGGCTCATCGCCTCGAGGCCGTCGAACAGGGTGCCTGCCTCCTCGCCCTTGGGGGCCGGGGAGATCACGGGGCCGAAGTAGGCGCGGCCGTCGCCGAAGGAGATCACCGGGGTGCCGACCTCGTCGCCGACGAGCTCCACCACGGCCTTCTGCTTCGTGCGCAGGGTGTCGTCCAGGGACGAGTCCTGGTAGGACTCGAGCAGCGCGGGATCCAGGCCCGCCTGCTCGAGGGCGGTCTTCGCGGCCTCGCGGCGGTCCTGCTGGCCGCCCACGTGGTAGGCCTGGCCGAACGCGGTGTAGAAGTCGGCGAGGTCCTGGTTGCCGCCGGCGTTCTCGACGGCGAGCGCCACGCGGGCCGGACCCCAGGCGTCGTCCATGCTGCGGCGGTAGCCGGCATCGAGATCGCGGCCCTCGTTGAGCGCGGCGAGGGACATGAGCGAGAACGTGATCTCCACGTCGCGGACCTGCGAGGCGTTCAGCAGCCACCGGCTGGTCATCCACGCCCACGGGCAGATCGGATCGAAGAACAGTTCGACATGCGGTGCGGTCACGGAGTCTTCCTCTCGCCTCGGGGATCGGCCGGGCCCGAGCGGGCGTCGGCCTCCCCCATTCTGTCACCAGACCGGCCTCCCGGGCTGACCCCGGACCGGCCTCCCGAGCCGACTCCGGACCGCACGCCCGAGCGGATCGACGATCCTCGAGGATCGCCGCGCCGGACCCGCAGATCCGGAGGGCGGGACGAGGGCGCGCGCAGGGCCCTGACTGGGCAGGAAAAGACATTGCCACGGGCGCGGGGATGGGATGGGATTCACGAGTGCACGATTCCCCCTCCCCCTCCTCCGGCCGGCAGGCCGCCCCGGCCGCCGCGGACCCCGCCGCGACGGAGGTCCCGCGCGTCTCCGTCATGCGGTCGATCGTGCGCAACCACCGCCGCTCGATCCCCTGGATCATGGCGACCTCCGCGTTCGTGGAGGCCGTCGACATGCTGGTGCCGATCCTCGTGGGCATCATCATCGACGTCGGCATCGTCCGCGGCAGCCTCGCGATCACCCTGCTGGGCGCCGCGGGCATCTTCGTGATGCGCCTGATCAGCACGTGGGTGTGGACGCTCATGTTCACCGCCTCGCAGCGGGCGCGCCTGTTCGAGCGCCATCGACTGCGGGTCGCGGTCACCGGCGCCGTGCTCGACCCGCGCTCGCGGCCCATCGAGCGCCCCGCCGGCGAGGTGCTCTCGATCGCGACCTCGGACGCCGACAAGGCGTCCGACATCATGGACATGCTGCCCTGGGCCTTCCCCGCCTCCGCGGTCGTGGTGGGCAGCGGCGTCTGGCTCGCGGTGCTCGACCCCTGGCTGGGCGTGGCGACCCTCGTCGGGATCGCGGTCATGGTGCTCGTGATCCGCGTGATCAGCCCCGTCCTCTCCGCCCGCTACGACGCCCAGCAGTCCCGTGCGGCCGACGCCGCCGCGACCGCGACCGACCTCGTCCACGGCCTGCGCGTGCTGCAGGGCCTGGGCGTGCAGTCCCGTGCCCGCACCCAGTACCGCCGTCGCTCCCGGATCGCCCTGGACGCGGCGCTCGTGAACGCCCGCTACTCGGGCGTCTCGAGCGGCCTGACCACCCTCGTGACCGCGGCGATGATGGCGGCAGTCGTGATCATCGCCGCCCAGCGCACCGTCGCCGGGGACATGACCATCGGCACCCTGATCGCCGTCGTGGGCGTGGCGCGCTCGAACATGGGCATGCTGCAGGGCCTCTCGGGGATCCCGATCTGGTGGGCCAGCATGTCGACCTCCGCCGACCGCGTGCGCCGACTGCTCGCGGACCTCGGCCGCACGGTCGACGATCCCGCGCTGACCATCGGCCACCTCGCCACCGCGCGCGACGAGCGCGGCGAGGCCCGCCCCGGCGAGCGCCGCGCCGGCACCGGCGGCCTGCACCTGCGGGGCGTGGGCGCCGGCAGTCTGCAGGGCCTGGACATGGAGGTGCCCGACGGGCGCGTCATCGCCCTCGCCTGCGCGGACGCGCGCGACGCCGACGCGGTCGTGGAGGCGGTCAGCGGCCGCGCCGAGCACACGGGCGTCCACCTCGGCGACACCGAGGTCACCTCCTCGACCCGCTTCGCGACCCGTGCGGACCTGCTCGTCGAGCCTCATGTCGTCGACCTCTTCGACGGGACCGTGCGCGAGCAGCTCGCCACGCGGGCCCCGGCGAGCGACCCGACGGACGGCAGCGACGACTCCTGGGCCGACGCCGCCCTGCACGCCGCGGGCGCCGACGACCTGCTGCGGATCCTGCCGGAGGGCTACGACACCCGCATCCTCGATCGCGGCGCGAACCTCTCCGGCGGGCAGCGCCAGCGGATCGCGCTCGCGCGCGCCGTGGCCTCCGACGCCCCGGTGCTCGTGCTGCAGGATCCGACCACCGCGGTGGACGCCGTCACCGAGCAGCACATCGCCGAGGCGCTCGTGGCCGCCCGCCGCGTCCCCGATCGGGCGACGCTGCTGGTCACCCGGGCGCCTGCGCTCCTGCGCGAGGCCGACGAGGTGCTCTACGTGCGCGGGGGCCGGATCACCGCCCGCGCCGACCACCAGGACCTCATGGACCGCGACGATTACAGGGAGATGGTGCGCCGATGATCCCCGACATGGCAGCCGTCCGGTGGGACCACGAGGCCGAGGACGTGCTCGAGTCCGACGCGACCGCGCGCCGCCAGCTCGACGAGCACGCCCAGATCCTGCCGATCGCCTCGGTGGGCACGTCGTTCTCCCACGTGGGCCGGCGCCTGCTCGCGCACTGGCCCTCGACCCTGCTCACCCTTCTGGTGGTGATCGGCGGAGCCGTCGCCGCGGCGTGGATGCCGCGCCTGATCGGCGGGGCCGTCGACATCGTCCAGGACCGCGAGGGCTCCGCCGCCGTGTGGCGCCAGGGCGGGCTGATCATGCTCGCCGGCGTGCTCCAGGCCGTGCTCTCCGCGCTCGGCTGGGCCCTGGTCAGCGGGATGGGCCAGCGGGTGCTCGCCGCCATGCGCGAGGACGTGATCGACCGCGCCCTGGACCTGCCCGCGCAGACCATGGAGGTCACCGGCATCGGCGACGCCCTCTCGCGGGTCGCCGACGACGTCGACGTCACCGCGCGCGCCGTCAACAACGTGGTCCCGAACCTCATCCAGATGGGCTTCTACGTGGTGGTCACGCTGATCGGCATGGCGACGCTCTCGCCGTGGCTGCTGATCCTCGTGGTCGTGGTGGTGCCGATGTACGCGGCCACGGGCGTGTGGTACCTGCGGCGCACCGCCCCCATCTACCGGCGCGAGCGCGTCGCGATGGGCGCCCGCGCCCAGGGCCTGCTCTCGGCGATCCACGGCATCCCCACCGTCCACGCCTACGGCATCGAGCGCCGGGAGACCCGCCACGTCGCAGTGCTCTCGGAGACCGCCGCGGTGCTGGCCATGCGCGTGATGGGTCTGGTCACGAGGGTCGTGAAGATCGTCGTGTGGCCCGAGAACCTGTCGATCGCCCTGGTTCTGATCCTCGGCTACGCGATGGTGCACGTGGGCGGGGCGCCGGTGGGCCTCGTGACCGCGGCTGCCCTCTACCTCATCTCGCTGCTCTGGCCGATGATGAACCTGCTGTTCAGCCTCGACGACGTGCAGTCGGCGGTCGCCAGCCTCACCCGCATGGTGGGTGTCATCGAGTCGATCGATCCGGCGTCCTCCCCCGGCGAGGAGGTGCCGGCGGACGCCTCGATCCGTCTGCGCGACGTCTCCCACGCCTACGGCGAGGACTCGGACGGCACCGAGCGGACCGTGCTGCAGCCCATCGACCTGGACATCGCCCCGGGCGAGTCGATCGCCCTGGTGGGGGCATCCGGTGCCGGCAAGTCGACGCTCGCCGCGATCATCACCGGCACCCTCACCCCGCGCCACGGCTCCGTGCTCCACGGCGGCGCCGACCTCGCCAATGCGGACCTCGAGTCGGTGCGCCACCACGCGGTGATCGTCTCGCAGGACGTCCACGTGTTCCGCGGGACTCTCGCCGAGGACCTGCGGCTGGCCCGCCCCGAGGCGAGCGACGAGGAGCTCTGGGCGGCGCTGCGCGAGGTCGAGGCCGACGCCTGGGCCGAGCTGCTCCCCCGCGGCCTGGACACCGAGGTCGGGGAGAAGGGCGAGCGGCTGACGGCCGAGCAGTCCCAGCAGCTGGCGCTGGCCCGCGTCGCGCTGCGCGATCCGGCGGTGCTGGTGCTCGACGAGGCCACGGCCGACGAGGGCTCCTCCGGCGCCCGCGTGCTCGAGCGCGCCGCGACGCAGGTGGCCCGCGACCGCACCACGGTGATCGTGGCCCACCGCCTGTCCCAGGCGAAGGAGGCCGACCGGATCCTGGTGATGGCCGACGGCCGCGTCGTCGAGCAGGGCCCGCACGCGGACCTCGTGGACCACGGCGGCGTCTACGCCGAGCTCTGGGCCGCCTGGAGCGGGAACGACTGAGACCGAGTCCGATTCACCGTCGACGGCGGCGCGCACGCAGGGCGAGGGCCGCGCCGGCCGCGAGCAGCGCGACCGTGCCGGCTCCTGCGGCGCCGACGACCAGTGCCGTCCGGCTGCCGTGAGAGCCCGCGTGCGCGGACCCGCCGCCCACGCCGTCCGAAGTTCCCGGCGCGTCGCCCGATCCTGCGGCGGGGGCCTTCGGGGGCGTCGGCTCCGTGACGAGGCCGGGATTCTTCCCCGCCTCTCCGTCCACCCCGATCGTGAGGTGGTAGCGGACGGTCTCCTTCGTCGCGTCGGCGTCGGTGCCGCCGAGCGTCGTGAGCGCGAGGTCCATCTCCTGGCGTCCGCCCAGCCAGTTCGTGGACACGGAACGGTCGTCCGAGGACCGGTTCGCCAGCTGCACCGGTGAGGACATGCCACCGCCGGTGGGACCGGTCGTGTGCACCTCATCGAATGCGGAGACGTCCTGCGGGAAGACGACCTGCCGCAGAGGGTTGCGCAGAGTGACGTCGAGCTCAGTGCTCGAGCTGTTCGAGGAGTCGTCCTCGGGCTCGAGCGTCCAGGAGAGCTTCTGACCCTCGTCCACCTGCACCTTGAGGGCGCGGAAATCGCCGGGCACCATCTCGATCTCGTAGTCGCCCGGTCCGAGCAGCGGGGCAGAGGACGGCGAGCGTCCCAGATCGGTGAGGCTCTTGGGCGCGCTGCCCTGGCTCGTGCCCTTGTTCTCGGAGGCGTTCGCGGCCGTGCCCGCCCCGTCACCGTTCGCGGAGCCGCCCGAGTCCCCGTCGGAGCCGCTGTCCGATTCTGTCTTCTCGATCGCGACCGTGATCTCGACGGGGAGCGGCTGGTCCGCGTACTTTGTCCCGCTGCGCTCGACCTCGAGGTAGACGGGTCCCGTGGCACAGCCGTCATCGCCCGCGGGTGCGGAATCCACCTGGGCTCCCACCGGGGCATCGGCAGTCATGGTCGAGCCGATGCTGCCGTCGCTCTCCGCCGCGCACGAGGTGCCGTCCGAGTCCACGACGTCCGCGTCGAGCCAGAGCTGGTCCGTGGAGCTCGCGTGGGCGATGCCGTTGTCCCCGGGCGGCGGGATGATCGTCGCCGAGGCATGCAGGCGCTGCCCCTTCGCGAGATCGATCCGGTAGTACTTCTTCTCGCCCTCGTCGGTGTACTCCTTCGCGCCGCGATCGAAGGTGTCCAACCAGTCGCCGGGCTGGATCACGGCCCCCTTCTGCGGGGACCCGCCACCGCTCACCGGTGTCCCGCCCACCTCGTACCCCTGCAGGGTGCGAGTGGTGCGGGTGACCAGCTGCTCCTCGAGCTCGTCACCCGAGCTCGCATCGGAGTAGGTGCCTCCGGTGGCATCGGTGATGCAGGAGAGCTCGGCCCGGGCCTTCGCGTCCACGCGGAAGCCGATCGCATGGATCGTGAGGTCCACGCCCTCCTTCTTCAGCTGCTTGGCGACCTCGCACGGCGGGGGTGGTGAGCACGAGTCGATGCCGTCGCTGACCAGTACGATCGCCCGGTCACCGGATGTCGGGAGAGCAGCGGCAGCCTCTTTCAGCGCGGTCCCGATCGGCGTGTACCCGCTGGCCCCCGTGCCGGCGATCCCCTTCTTCAGGGCCTCGGAGTCGTCCGCGCCGACGGGAGTGACGACCTGGACGTCCTGGCAGCCCTTGGTCCTGTCGGCCGCGGTGTTCCCGGTGTGCGCCCCGTAGACCGTGAGCCCCAGCTGCGCCCCCTCGGGCAGGTCGTCGACGAGCGTCGTGGCGGCCTTCCTGGCCGCTTCCATGCGGGTGCTGCCGGAGGAGTCCCCGTCCTCGGCCGCCATCGAGCCCGAGGAATCGAGGATGAGCATGGTGGGCACGGTCGCCGAGACGTCGGAGCCGCTTGTTCCCCCCGACCCGTCCGAGCCGTCCGTGGGGTCGGCGAGCGCGGGAGCCGAGGGCAGGAGCAGTGCGGCGAGGAGGCCGAGCACGGCGGCGAGCCCTACGGCCCGGCCTGGCAGACCCGCCACGGACTCGAGGACACGCCGCGTGCGGCCGTTCTCCGTCCGAGTTCCCTCTCGCATGCTGTCCCCCTCGTCATCGGAGCCGTCCCGCCGGCTCGCCGAACGATCAAGAGTATTCACAAAAGCAAACATCCTTGTCAAGGGAGTGCGCCGACGAGGGACGGGATCGGGCGCCGAACCGTACGATGACCATGCCATGTCCGACGTCATCGCCGGTCGCATCGACCTCCTGGATCCCCTCGCGCGCGGCGCCTCGGGGGCGCTGTGGCGCGCCGTGGACCTTCGCTTCGAGGCGATCTGCGCCGCGAAGGTGATGCGTCAGCGGGACGGGGCGGACGTGCTGCGCTTCGTGCGCGAGCAGTCCGTCGGGGCGCACGGGCCGCGTGCGCTCGGCGCACATCCCCACCTGCTGCCGCCCTACACGTGGGTCGCCGAGGACGATGCGGTGGTGCTCGCGATGCCTCTGATCCGCGGCGGCACGCTGGGCCAGTCGCTCGCCGATCATGGCGCACTGCACCCCCTGCTCGTCGCCGAGCTCACCCGCCAGCTGCTCGACGCCCTCGCGGCGATGCACGAGAAGCGCTGGCTGCACCGGGACGTGAAGCCCGCGAACCTCCTGCTGCAGGTCACGGGCACCGAGCCGCCGCACCTGCGACTCGCCGACTTCGGCATCGCCCTGCACGAGGACGACGCCCGGCTGACGGAGACCGGGTTCGTCCACGGCACCCCCGGCTTCATGTCGCCCGAGCGGCTGCGCGGCGAGGGCGCGAGCGCCGCCCAGGACGTCTGGGCCGCCGGGGCCGTGGCGCTGCGCAGCCTCGGCGTGCGCGCCGACCTCGAGGCGGGCGAGGACCCGCAGGCGCTGCTCACCGGGGCTCTCCACGGGACCCATCCACGCCTGCAGGAGACGCTGCACGCGATGCTCGAGGACGACCCCTCGCGGCGTCCGACGGCGAGCGCGGCGCGCGACGCCCTCCCCGATTCGCCGCACGACTCCTCCACCTGGGTCCTCACGGCCGACGGCGACCCGTTCGAGGTGTTCGACCTGCTCGACCCGCTCCCGCAGGACTCCCCCGCACGCGACCTGCCCGAGATCCCCGCGGACGGCCCGAGCGTCCTCTCACCGCGGAGCACGAGCCTGCACGAGCGGATCAGCGAGCGTGCCCAGCGCGGAACCCCGTCCACGGATCGTGTCGAGCGGACCGATCACGACGAGACGCCTGGGCGCGACGAGACGCCTGGGCGCGATCATCGGGACGACAGCCCGTCGCCGAACGGAGGCGACGTCCACGACGACGGCCAGGACGCCGTCCTGATCGACGAGGCGCCGACCCGCGTCGTCCCTCGGGAACGGAGCGCGGCGCCCGCCGGCTCCCCCGGAACCCCGTCCCGCACAGGCCTGCGACCGGTGATCCTGCTGGCCGCGATCGCGGCGCTCGCCCTGGTGGTCGCCGTGGTGCTCGGCGTGCTCGCGATGCGCGCCGGGTCCGAGGGATTCGGTGACCAGGGCGGCGCAGGAGGACAGAGCGCCTCTCCGTCGGCCCCGGCCACCGACGCCCCGACGGCGACCGACGACGCCACTGACAGCACCGACAGCACCGACGGATCTGCATCCGCCGACTCCAGCCCGTCGTCGGCCCCGGAATCCTCCGCCGCACCCGTCGCAGGCCGGGCCTGCGCCTGGAACCTGGAGGGCGAGAAGGCCACGACATCCGATGGCACCGCCGTGACCTGCAGCCGCAGCGGCGACGACACCTTCACCTGGGAGGAACGATGACCCCCGCCGCCGACGAGCTCGACGCGAACCGCGACGCCCAGCGCGCCCTGTACGGCGAGACCCTCGAGACCCGCCTCGGGGCGATCACCCGTGCCTACGGGATCTCGCAGCGCCGCCTGGCCCGCGCTCTCGGGATCAGCGCACCGATGCTCTCGCAGCTGATCTCGGCCAAGCGCGTGAAGATGGGCAACCCCCTCGCGCACGAGCGCATGGCGGTCCTCGAGCAGCGCGCCGACGAGGCAGACACACCCGCGCGCGCCGAGGAGATCCTCGAGGCGGTGGGCGCCTCCGACGTCGCGACCACCACGCAGATGCGCACCGACGCACGACGCGGCGAGGCCCCGGACGGTGATCGCCGCGTCGAGCCGCTCGCCGCGATGCTGCGCGACGCCGTGGGCGAGGACGAGCTGCGCGCGGCCCTGGACGCTCTCGCCGACGGCACGGCGCCGCGAGTGAGGGAACTGCTCGAGACCGCGCTCAAGGAGTCGACGGGGCGCTGAGCAGGGCCGGGCCCGCCGGGGACCGGGCACCGGGCACCGGGCACCGGACACCGGACACCGGACACCGGACCAACGCAGCCCGACGCCGGGCCGTGTCTGCCGATCCCGACCGCGTCAGCCGCGACGCCTGCGCAGCAGGACCACGCCGACCGCGATCGCCACGAGCGCGACGATCCCGGCGCCGACCGCGCCGATGACGAGCGCCGTGCGGGGGCCTCCGTCGTGCGGCTCCGACGCGCGCGGCGAGTCCGTCGCACCGGAGGCCCCGGCGCCGTCGGACGACGTGCCGTCCTGCCCGCTGCTCGCGCCGCCGTCGGACGCAGACCCCTCGCCCTTGTCGCCCGTCGAGCCGGCCGCGGAGACGTCCTGGTCCGTGACGGCCGCGCCATCCTTATGCGGTGCATCGGTGCGCACCAGCTCCGGTGTCTTCTGCGCCGTGCCGTCGACCTGCACCGTGAGCAGGAAGGTGCTGGGCTCGGATGCCTTCCGGTCGTCCGCTGAGCCGCCCCCGGAGCCCAGGCCGAGCTGGAGGTACTGATCGCCGCCCATCCAGGGCTCGTCGCCGGTGAAGAAGCCGCCGTCGAGGACGGAGAGATGGACGGGGGCGGACATGCTGCCGGTCTCCGCGTACTGCGGGTCCTCGCTCACGACCATCTCATCGACATCGCCGACGCCGGCGGCGGGGACCGGCTGCAGCAGCGGGTTGAGCATGACCATGCTCGCGGTCTCCACATCGGGCGTCGCGCCGTCGCCGCCGACCTTGTCGACCGCGTGCTCGGTGCTCAGGTGCCAGCTCAGGCGCTGGCCCTCCTCGGCGCGTACCTTCACGAGACCGACGTCGCCGGGGACCATCTTCACCCGGTAGGTGCCGGGGGCGAGCGCAGGCGCCTGGGCGGCGGAGCGCCCCAGCTCGACCGTCCCCTTCGCGGGCGTCCTCTCCTTCACGCTCGGGGCGTCGGACGGCTTCTCGGCCTTCGGCAGGGAGGCGTCGCTCGTCTTCTGGACGCCCACGCGAATCTCGACGGGCAGCGGCTGATCGGCGAGCTTCGCACCCGAGCGCTCGACGGCGAGGTACACGGCGCCGTCCGCTCCGTCGCACCCGTCCCCGCCTGCGACCTGCGAATCGACCGATGCCCGCACCGGAGACTCGGAGTCGGTGAGGTTGCCGACGTTGTCGGCGGAGGCGGCGTCGCAGTCCTCGCCGTCGGCCGTCACCAGGTGCGCATCGATGAACATGACGTGGGATTCATCGTCGTCGGTCTCCCACCCCCGGTCGCCGGGCGGCGGGACGATGGCCGCGGAGGCGTGCACGCGCTCCCCCTTGGACACCGGGATCCGGTAGTACTTCGTGAGACCGTCGTCGCCGAGGTCCTCCTTCGAGCCGTGCGCGAAGGTGTCGAGGTATGCGCCGGCATCGATGGCGGGGGCCTCTCCGGTGCTCGTGCCGCCGCTCACCGCCGCTCCCTCGACCTGGTACCCCTGCAGGGCGCGCGTGGTGCGGGCCGTGAGCTGGGTGGAGAGCTGGTCGCCGTCGGACACGTCGGTGTAGGAGCCGCCGGTCGCGTCGGCCACGCACTGCAGGCTCTTGCGGGCGTCGTCGTCGACCTTGAAGCCGATCGCATGGACGGCGAGGTCGACGCCCTGCTTCTTGAGGTCCTTGGCGACCGCGCAGGGGTCCGGCGGGGCGCACGAGTCGATGCCGTCGCTCACCAGCACGATCGAGCGCTGCCCCGTCGATGGGAGCTTCTTCGCCGCCGTCTTCAGGGCCGTGCCGATGGGCGTGTAGCCGGAGGCGTCGACGCCGTCGATCCCCGTGTGGAGAGCCTTCTGGTTGTCGGTGCCGACATCCGCGACGACCTCGACGTCCTTGCACCCCTTCTCCTTGTCGGCGGCGGTGTTCCCGGTGTGGGCGCCGTAGACCTCGAGCCCGAGCTCCGCACCATCGGGCAGATCGTCGACGAGGGAATCCGCCGCCTTCTTCGCGACGCTCATCCGCGTCGCGCCCGAGGAATCCCCGTCCTTCGCGGCCATCGATCCGGAGGCGTCCAGGATGAGCATGGTGGGGACGGTCGCGTCGGCGTCGTCGCCCTTCCCGCCGGACCCGCCATCGCCCTCAGCGCCGGCGCCGGTCGCTCCCAGGACCCACAGGCCCTGCACCAGCAGCAGCGCCGCCAGCAGCCGGAGGGCCCGGTTCGCCATGCTCCAGGTTCTCGTGCTCATCGCCGTTCTCCCCTCGGCCCGCTGCTGTGCGGGGCCCGATGATCGAGTGATCCGTGCCGCCGGGTGCTGCCCGGCCACCCGAAGATGTTTGCAAATGCGAACACCGGTGTCAAGCAGGATCACCTCCCAGCGTCTCCCGATCCAGCACTCCCCGCCCCGGCGCCACGGGCACGGCCGCCCCTCCACGACACGCCGAGCCCCCGCGGCGCGGGGCGGCGCCCTCCCCCTCGCCCCGCGCACGACCAGCACACCCGTCGTCCGCCGATCCCGCATTCGGCCCCGGTTCCTCCCCTGCAGCGCGCGCACTGCGCGGTATGGTCGCCTCATACTCCTTCCCCTCGCGGGGTGAAGATCCTGGGCCGGCGGGCCGGTCGTCCCGGGTCCCCGTGGGGCCTACCCGGCCAGGAGACGTCATGTCCTCCACTGCACACTGGTCACCCGGCGATCAGGTGACCTGGACCTACTACACCCTCCAGCACCCCACCCGCACCGTCCGTCCCGGCACCGTGGTCCTCGACGACGACGAGCGCGGCCTCGTGGTCTGGATCGCGCCCGGCACCGAGGTGCTGCTGCCCGTTCTCGAGAACGGCGCGCCGCTGCGCCGCGCGGGCGACGAAGGCATGTTCACCCGCCCGCGCGTCCAGTCCAAGCAGCTGTGGACGGGGAACGGCATCCTCATGATCGGCCTGCCCGGCCGCCCCTATTCGGTGTGGTTGTTCTACAAGGACGACGGCTCACTGGGCTGCTATTACGTGAACCTCGAGACCCCCTTCGAGCGCACCGAGGAGGGCGTGCGCACGCGCGACCTGGTCCTCGATCTGGTGGTGCTGCCGCGCCGCGACTGGCACTACAAGGACGAGGACGAGCTCGAGGGCGCCGAGAGCGTCGGCTACTTCTCCCCCGGCGAGGCCGGCGAGATCCGTGCGGCGGGCCGCACCGCCGAGCACGACATCAAGGAGTGGATCTACCCGTTCTCCGCGGGCTTCGAGCACTTCTTCCCCGATCCCAGCTGGTCGATCCCGCCGCTGCCCGCGCACTACTCCTGGGACCTGGACCTGACGCAGAAGCGCTGAGGGCTGGGCGGCTCCGTCGCCCATCCCGGACCAGGCGAGCACAGCGCAGACCGGTCCCTCGTTCCGGTCCGTCGGCCCGCGCCCCGGTGGCAGGATGGGAATCATGCCTGTGAACCCCTCTGAGAACCTCACCCGCGACGAGGCGCGCGAGCGCGCCTCGTTCCTCACCACCGACACCTACGACGTGCGCCTGGACCTGACGACGGGACCGACCACGTTCGTCACCGAGTCGACGATCCGCTTCTCCTCGACCGAGGCCCGCCCCACCTTCGTGGACCTCATCGCGCCCTCGGTGCGCGAGATCGAGCTCAACGGCGAGCTGCTCGAGGACCCCGCCTCCCGCTTCGACGGCGCCCGCGTGCAGCTGCCCGAGCTCGCCGTCGGCGAGAACACCGTGCGGATCCTGGCCGACGGCGCATACATGAACACCGGAGAGGGCCTGCACCGCTTCGTCGACCCGGTCGACGACGAGGTCTACCTGTACACGCAGTTCGAGGTCTCCGACGCCCGGCGCATGTTCGCCAACTTCGAGCAGCCGGACCTCAAGGCGACCTTCCGCTTCACGATCACCGCGCCCGACCACTGGCGCGTCATCTCCAACTCCCCCACCCCGCAGCCGGTCCCGGCCGGCGAGGGCACCGCGACCTGGTCCTTCGAGCCCACCACGAAGATCTCCACCTACCTCACGGCGCTCATCGCGGGCACCTACCAGGGCGGCGAGGGCTCCGTGACCACGCGCGACGGCCGCACCATCGCGATGGGCGTGTACGCGAGGGCCTCGCTCGCCGAGCACCTGGACCCGCAGAACATCATCGACATCACGAAGGCCGGCATCGACTTCTACGAGGAGGCCTTCGACTGCGACTTCCCGTTCCCCAAGTACGACCAGGTCTTCGTGCCGGAGTGCAACATGGGCGCGATGGAGAACCCCGGCGCGATCACGTTCGTGGAGTCCTACGTGTTCCGCTCCGACGTCTCCGACGCGATCCGCGAGCGCCGCGATCTCACGATCCTCCACGAGCTCGCGCACATGTGGTTCGGCGACCTGGTCACGATGCGCTGGTGGGACGACCTCTGGCTGAACGAGTCCTTCGCCGAGTACGCCTCGACGCTCTCGAGCGCCGAGGCCACGAAGTGGACCGATGCCTGGACCACCTTCGCGAGCTCCGAGAAGGCCTGGGCCTACCGCCAGGACCAGCTGCCCTCGACCCACCCGATCGTCGCCGACATGGTCGACTTCGACGCGGTGGAGACGAACTTCGACGGCATCACCTACGCCAAGGGCGCCTCGGTGCTGCGCCAGCTCGTCGCCTACGTGGGCAAGGACGCGTTCTTCGAGGGCCTGCGCGCGTACTTCCGCAAGCACGCCTGGTCCAACACCGAGCTCGAGGACCTGCTGGCAGAGCTCACCGAGACCAGCGGGCGCGACCTCGCCTCCTGGTCGCAGCTGTGGCTGGAGACCGCGGGCGTGAACACCCTGCGTCCGCGCATCGAGCGGGGGGCCGACGGAACCGTCGTGTCCTTCGCGATCGAGCAGACCGCCGCGCCCGAGCACGCGACCCTGCGGCCCCACCGCCTGGGCATCGCGGGCTTCACCCTCGAGGGAGGCGTGCTGCGCCGCGCCGAGAGCGTGGAGATCGATGTCGACGGCGAGCTCACCGAGGTCGATGCGCTCGTCGGCACGCGCGCGGACCTCTGGCTGCTGAACGACGGGGACCTCGCCTACGCGAAGATCCGCCTGGACGAGAACTCCCTGGCCGTCGCCATGGAGCACCTGCGCGACATCGAGGATCCGCTGGCCCGCACGCTGATCTGGTCGGCGGCGTGGGACATGGTGCGCGACGCCGAGCTGCCCAGCCGCCGTTTCCAGGAGCTCGTGCTCGCGAACATCACGGGCGAGGACTCCTCGAGCGTGCTGCGCACGCTGCTCGGACAGCTGGCCTCGGTCGCCGGCCCGTACGCAGCGCCGGCCGAGCGCGCCGCGCGGACCACCTCCGCGGCCGACGCCCTCTGGGAGCTCGCCCAGGCCGCCGAGGCCGGCAGCGACGCCCAGTTCCAGTTCGTCACCGAGTTCGCCCTGCTCTCCTCGAACGATGAGCACGCGGGCATCCTCGAGTCGCTGCTCGACGGCACCGTGACACTGCCCGGACGTGAGATCGACACCGACCTGCGCTGGTCGCTCGTGATCGCGCTGTCCGCGCTGGGAAGGATGGACGACACGGCGATCGACACCGTGCTCGCCACGGACGACACCCAGTCCGGACGCAAGAAGGCCCTCACCGCGAAGGCCGCGCGGCCGACGCCGGAGACCAAGGCCGAGGCCTGGCGCGCCACGGTCGAGGAGGACGCTCTGCCCAACGAGTCCCTGAGCTCGGTGGTCATGGGATTCCGGCGCGTCAGCGATCCGGCGCTCATCGCGCCCTTCGAGAGCCGCTACTTCGCGATGCTCGACGGCGTGTGGGAGAACCGCTCGAGCGAGATCGCCAACCGCCTCATCCAGGGGTACTTCCCCGCCGACTTCGGCGGGGAGTCGGTGGTCGAGGCGGCCGACGCGTGGCTCGCCTCGCACACCTCCGCACCGCTGGGCCTGCGCCGCCCGGTCATCGAGGGCCGCGACACCGTCGCCCGCCAGCTGCGCGTCCGCGAGGCCGACGTCCCGGCCTGACCCATCCGGCGGGGGCGCTGCCCGGCGGCGTCAGCCGATCCGTCAGCCGATCCGCCTGTGCGGGTCTGCGGACCTTTCCGCGGCGCGAAAGGTCCGCAGACCCGCACGGATCGACGGTCGGGTGCGGCGGGCCGGGCGCAGCGGGCCCAGTGCGACGGTGAGCTGCGGCGGGCCGGGCGCGGCGGCGGGTCAGCTGCCCAGGGCCTTCTCGATCTTGTCGGGGAGCTGCTTGAGCGCGTACTCCTGGGCGAGCACGGTGCCCAGGGAGAAGGCGCTGGAGAGATCGCCGTCCACGACCACGGCGTGGCCGTCGGCCACCGCGGGGATCTGCTTCCACTGCTTGTCGTCGGTGATCTCGGTGGTCTTGATGTAGATCGGGAAGGCGACGATGAGGTCGGCGTCCAGCTCGTCGAGCTGCTCGGCGGAGATCGAGACGGAGAAGCCGGAGTCGCCGGTGGGCAGCGCCGCGACCTTCTTCGACTGGGTGAAGCCGAGGTTCTCGAGGAAGCCCAGGCGGGTCTCGCCCTCGACGTACGCGCCCCAGCCCTCGGAGGTCTTCGTCGCGACCGTCACCGACTTGCCCTTCCAGTCGGAGTGCGCGTCGGCGACCTTCGAGAACTGCTCGTCGAGGCCCTTCTGGAGCTCGTCGGCCTTCGCCGTGGCGCCGAGCGCCTTGCCGATGATCGCGAGCTGGTCCTTCGGGGAGACCAGGTAGTTCTCGCCGTCCTTCGGGACGCCCACGGTGGTCGTGATCTGGGAGAGGCGCTTGTAGCGGTCCTTGTCGCCCGAGCTCTTGACGTCGAGGATCAGATCCGGCTCGAGCGCGGCGATGGCCTCGAAGTCGGGCTCGAGGGTCTCGATGATCGTGGGGGCCTTGTCGTACATGCCCTTGGCCCAGGGGCCGACGCCCTCGCCGCCGAAGGCGATCCAGTCCGAGGCTCCCACCGGCTGCACGCCGAGCGAGAGCGCCGTCTCCGCGTCGCCCCAGCCCAGCGCGACCACGCGGGTGGGCTTCTCGGAGACCTCGACGTCGCCGAACAGAGTGGAGATGGTGACGGGGAACGCGCCGTCGGCCCCGCCGGCGTCCGAGCCCGAGCCCGAGGAGCTCGAGTCGTCGGACCCGCCGCAGGCGGCGAGCAGGCCGACGGACCCGAGGGCGAGTCCGGTCGCGAAGAGGGAACGGCGTGTGAGCATCGAGAGGCCTCCGGGTGGAAGTGGACACAGGGGACGCTCGCGCAGTCGGGCGTGCGTCATGACAAAGGTTAGACTCACCTCAGCTGTGCGCCCAGTCCCCGACGGCGCACTTACCGCACGTCACATCCCGTCCGACCCGCGCATCCGCCGCGCGTCCCGCATCCCGTGGGACCGCATCGCCCCGATCGCCTCCCGCGAGGCGACGGTGCCGCCGGCGTGAGCGCCGCCGATCCGGAGGCACCATGAGCAGTCCCGCCGCGGCGCCCTCCGCGCGTGCCCCGCGCTCCGGTGACCGCGCCCCGCGCGCGGGCGGCCACACCCCTCGCTCGGGCGGCGGGACCACGGAGCGCGCCGCCGACGGGACGGGGCGGCACCCGTCCCGCGGCGCGGAGCGTCGCGCTCCCGCGACCCATGGCGCGCGCCCCGCCCTCCTGATCGCCGCGGTGCTCGTGATCCTGCTGGCGCTGTGCATCGCCTCCCTCGCGATCGGCTCACGTCCGGTCCCGCCGAGCACCGTGCTACGTGTGCTGCTCGATGCGCTCACCCACCTCCGGGGCGGCGGATCGGGCGTCCGGGCGGGATCCCTCGGCCTGAGCGTCCAGGACTACGCGGCCGTGAGCGACCTGCGCCTGCCGCGCACGACGATCGCCCTGCTCGCGGGGGCCGCGCTGGGCCTCGCCGGGGCGCTCATCCAATCCCTCACCCGCAATCCGATGGCGGAGTCGGGGATCCTCGGGCTGAACGCCGGCGCGGCCTTCGCGGTCGCCCTGGCGATCACGGTCCTGGGGATCACGTCGCCGGCGGGCTTCGTCTGGTTCGCGCTGCTCGGCGCCTTCGTGGGGACGGTCGCGGTGTGGCTGATCGGCACGGCGGGCGGGGCCGTCTCCCCCGAGCGGCTCACCCTCGCGGGCGTCGCTCTGGGCGCCGTCCTCGCCGGCATCACCTCGGCGATGCGGCTGACGAACCCGCAGCGGTTCTCGGCGCTGCTGGTCTGGGAGAGCGGCGACCTGTCCCAGCGCGGATGGTCGCTCGTGGTGCCCGCCCTGCCGTTCCTCGCGGTCGGCGTGGTCCTGGCCCTGCTGCTCGCACCGGGCATGAACCTGCTCGCGCTGGGCGACGACCTCGCGGTCGCGGCGGGCGCCCATCTGCTGCGGATCCGGGTGCTCATGGTCCTCGCGATCACGCTGCTCGCGGGTGCGGCGACGGTGATGGCCGGCCCGATCTCCTTCGTCGGCCTGATGGCCCCGCACGTGGCCCGATGGATCGTCGGTCCCGATCAGCGCAGGCTGCTGCCGCTCGCGATGGCGATCTCCGCGGGCGTGATGCTCGTGGCCGACGTGCTGGCGCGCGTGATCATCTGGCCGAGCGAGGCGCCCGCCGGGATCGTCGCGGCCGTCGTCGGCGCCCCCGTTCTCATCGTGCTCGTGCGCCGGACTCGAGCGAGCGGCCTGTGAGCACCACGTCCTCCCCCGGCGGCCCGGCCGTGACCGCCGATCCCTCGCACGACCTGATCGCACGGCGCCGGCGCGGCGAGCGCCGCCGCGACCGCATCGTCCTGGCCGCCCTGGTCCTCGCGACGCTGGCGATCGGCCTGCTCGCGCTGTACCTGGGCAGCTCCTCCGTGATCTTCTCCGACACCCCGCACGGCACGCTCGGCGGACTCCTCGAGGCGCTGCGCGGCGACGGTCCGCGCGCGATGATCGTGCGCGAGTGGCGTCTGCCGCGGGTGGTCGCGGGCCTCGCCTTCGGGGCGGCGCTCGGCGCCTCGGGCGCGATCTTCCAGACCCTCACGCGCAACGCCCTGGGCTCGCCCGACGTCCTCGGCTTCTCCACCGGCTCCTACACGGGCGTGCTGGTCGCGACCGTGCTCCTGGGCGCAGGCGGGCTCGCCTCGAGCGACAGCGCGCTCGCGCAGGCGGCGGCCTCCCTGGGCGAGACCGGCGGCGCCCTGCTGGGCGGGATCGGCGCAGCGATCCTCGTGTACGTCCTCGCCTACCGGGACGGGATCCAGGGGTTCCGTCTGATCATCGTGGGCATCGCGGTCGCGGCGACCCTCTCGAGCGTCAACACGTTCCTGCTGCTGCGCGCGAAGGAGGAGGTGGCGATGGCGGCGAGCATCTGGGGAGCCGGCTCCTTCGACCTCATGTCCTGGCCCGCGCTGCTGCCCGCCCTCGCGGTCCTCGTGCTGCTCACGCCGGCGGTGATCGCGTCCGTCCCGGTGATCCACCAGCTCGAGCTGGGCGACGACACCGCGGCCATGCACGGCGTGCGGGTGGAGCGGGCGCGCCGCATCGTGCTGCTGATCGCCGTCGCCCTGGTGGCGGTGTGCACG
This sequence comes from Brachybacterium sp. ACRRE, assembly GCF_022346485.1. Classification (NCBI taxonomy): domain Bacteria; kingdom Bacillati; phylum Actinomycetota; class Actinomycetes; order Micrococcales; family Dermabacteraceae; genus Brachybacterium; species Brachybacterium sp. ACRRE. Next base: position 18,440 of record NZ_JAKRMO010000006.1, read on the forward strand.
GCCGTCGCCGGCCCGATCGCCTTCATCGCGCTCTCCGCGCCGCAGGTCGGCCGGCTGCTGGTGCGCCGCCCGGGCATCCCGATCCTGCCGGCCGCCCTCGTCGGCGCGCTCCTGCTCACCTCGGCCGACGTCGCCTCCCAGCAGCTGCTCCCGCAGACCGTCCCCGTGGGCATGGTCACCGTGGTCCTGGGCGGGGTGTATCTCGTCGCGCTCCTGATCGCGCAGTCCGCGCGCTCCCTGCGCCGACGGGTGTGAGGCACCCGTCCCGCTCGCTCACTGCCCACGTGGAGGACTGATCGTTAGGGTCGGATCCATGCCCATCGACGACCTCCTGCCGCAGCTGTCCGCCCCGGCCGACGAAGCGACCACCCTCATGGGGAGCCTCGTGGAATGGCTCCTGAGCCATGGCGTGCGCATCCTGGTGATCATCGTGGTCGCCACCTTGATCTCGACCATCGGCACCTGGCTGATCAAGCGCTTCGTGAACACGATGATCGACTCGTCGACGAAGATCTCGACGGTCGCCGGATCCGTCGTCAAGCGCGACGACCGCTCGACGAAGCTCGCCCAGTCCCGCCGTGCGCAGCGCGCGAAGACGCTCTCGAACGTCGCGCGCAACGTGTTCACGATGGTGGTCTGGGCGATCGCCCTGGTGATGATCCTGGATCAGCTGGGCCTGAACGTCGCCCCCGTCATCGCCTCGCTCGGCGTGCTGGGGCTGGCCGCCGGCATCGGCGCGCAGAACATCATCAAGGACGTCGTCTCCGGCGTGCTCATGCTCTTCGAGGACCTCGTGGCCGTGGGCGACGTGGTGGACCTCGAGTACGCCAGCGGCACCGTGGAGAACATCAACCTGCGCACCACGCAGGTGCGCGCCCTCGACGGCTCCCTGTGGACCGTGCGCAACGGCGAGGTCATCCGCGTGGGCAACATGTCCCGCGGGTTCTCCAACGCCGTGGTCGTCCTGGACATCGACCACGCGGCCGACTACACGAAGGTCACCGAGATCCTCGACGAGGTCGGCGCGGAGTTCGGCGAGGACGAGCAGTGGAAGGAGCTGCTGCTGGGCCCCGTCACCGTCTCGGGCATGCTCGAGGTCGACGGCGCGAGCTACCAGCGCCGCGTCGTGGTGCGCGTCGAGCCCGGCCAGCAGTGGACCATCGAGATGGAGCTGCGTCGGCGCATCCGTCTGGCCTTCCGCGAGGCCGACATCGACTTCGCGCTCCCCCGCTTCGGGGCCGTCTCCGCGGCCTCCTGAGAACATGGGCGGCGCGCACGCGGCCGCCCGAGAACCTGGAGCATCCCATGACGATCCCCCTGCAGGGCCCCTCCTCCGATCCGTCCCGGGGCGGGTCGTCGGTCGGTCCGACGGCCCGCCCGACGGCCGGTCCGACGGCCGCCCCCGCGGCCGGCGGCGGCCCGGCTCCCGCACCGGCTCCGGCGCCCGCCCAGCGGCAGACGTTCTACGAGGCCGTCGGCGGTCACGAGGCCTTCGCGCGGCTCGTCCACCGCTTCTACGAGGGCGTCGCCGAGGACCCGGAGCTGCGCGCGATGTATCCCGAGGAGGATCTGGGGCCGGCGGAGGAGCGCCTGCGGATGTTCCTCGAGCAGTACTGGGGCGGCCCGAAGACCTATGGCGAGCGGCGCGGCCATCCCCGGCTGCGCAGGCGCCACGCGCCCTTCGCCGTCTCGCCCTCGCAGCGCGACGCCTGGCTGCGGCACATGCGGGCCGCGGTCGACTCCCTCGAGCTCGCGCCGATGCTCGAGGAGCCGCTGTGGGACTACCTCGAGCGCGCCGCCCACTCGATGGTCAACACCGTGGACGGCGGCGAGGCGCCGATGCCGGGAGCCGCGCTCCCCGGCCACATGGACTGAGCACCCCGGCTCGGTCCGGATCGGCCGGCGCTCCGGATCCTCCGGCGCCCCGGCTCAGTCCGGGTCCACCGCGCCGCGCGCCTGCTGGCGCATTCCCTCGAGGATGAGGTCGAGCCCGGCGCGGAACTGGTCGGCGTCGTCGTGGCCGACGAACTCCTCGATGATCGCGTGGATGTACGGGAACTCCTCGGGGTCCAGGTCCCGCCAGACCTGCGCGTACTGCTCGAGACCGCTGTCGCGGTCCGCGAGGGTCGCCGCCAGCTCGGCGGGCGGCTCCTGGCCCAGATCGATCGCGGTGCCGATGACGAAGCCGAGCACCGTGGAGACCGCGTGGAACGTCTCCCGCGGCGCCATCCCCAGTCGCATCACCTGCTCGCCGAGCGCCTCGTAGGCACGCACCACGTGCGGCTGGGTCGAGCTGTCGCGCATCATGTAGCGGCCCGTCCACGGGTGCTCGCGGATCGTGTCGAACAGGTCGACGGCGAGCGCACGCAGGTCCGCGAGCGGATCCTCCGACCCGGGCAGGTGGGCTGTGCGCTCGACGTACTCCGAGACGACCTGGTCGGTCGCGCGATCCAGCAGCTCGTCCTTGCTCGAGACGTACCAGTAGATGCTCGCGACGCCGCCGCCGAGTCGCGCGGCGAGCGCGCGGAAGGTCAGCGCCCCTTCGCCGTCGGCGTCGAGCAGGGCGATCGCCTCGGTGAGCACGGCCTCGAGCGAATGCGTCGTCCGCTGTCGACCGCGCTGGGGCCCTCGCCCGGTCGCCGGTGCACGCCCGGGACCGCGCCCGGGGCCACGTCCGCCGGAGGGACCCTGACCCGGCACTCCTCCGTGACCGCGCCGGCCGCGCGGATCACCGGGACCCTGGTGACCGCCGGGGCCTCCCGCGCCGCCCGGACCACGGCGGCCCTGTGACGCACCAGCCATGCCCATCGCCTCCCTCCGCCTTGTGCTCGTGACGTTCCAGGTCTACCTTATCGAACGTTGTTCCATTCTCGAACGTCGTTCGATACGACTCCCCAGGAGGTTCCCATGACCACCACCCGACCGTCCGTCCCACCCGACGCCCCCGACGCGTCGGCTCCGTCCTCCCCGACCGCCGCGCCCACCCCGTCGGCCCGCATCTATCCGAGCCTCCGCGCCGCCTGGCTGCCGATGCTCGCCCTGTGCCTCGCCTTCTTCGTCGAGATGGTCGACAACACGCTGCTGAGCATCGCGCTGCCCACCATCAGCCGCGACCTGGGCAGCGGCACCACCGCCATGCAGTGGATCACCGGCGCCTACTCGCTGACCTTCGGCGGGCTGCTGCTGACCGCCGGCTCCGCGGCCGATCGCCTCGGCCGCCGCCGCGTGCTGCTCGTGGGCCTCGCCGTCTTCGGCCTGCTCAGCCTGCTGGTCGCCTTCGTCGAGACCACCGGCGAGCTGATCGCGCTGCGCGCCGCCCTCGGCATCGCCGCCGCGGCCATGGCACCGATCACGAACTCGCTGGTCTTCCGCCTGTTCGACGACGACACCGTGCGCATGCGCGCCATCACCGTGATGATGATCGTGGGCATGAGCGGCTTCATCCTCGGCCCGCTGCTCGGCGGCACCGCCCTGGCCCACGTGCGCTGGGAGTGGCTGCTCATGGTCAACGCCCCGATCGCCCTCATCGCCTTCATCGGCGTGCGCCGCGGCGTCGCCCCGGACCGCCCCGAGGACCTCACCACCGAGAAGCTCGACCTGCCCGGCTCGGTCCTCTCGATCGCCGCCATCGGCCTGGGCTGCTTTATGCTCACCAGCGGCGTCGAGAACGGCTGGACCTCGCCGGCCACGCTCGGCTGCCTCGTGGGCTGCGTGCTCGCGATCGTGCTGTTCGTCGTGCGCGAGCGCACCGCCGCCTCCCCCATGCTGGATCTGCGCCTGCTCGCGACCGGCACCGTCCGCGGCGCGGCGCTCGCCCAGATCGGAACCTCGATCGCCATGGCCGGCGTCATGTTCGCCCTGGTCATGCACTTCCAGTTCGCCTACGGCTGGTCCCCGGTGCTCGCCGGGCTCGCGAACCTGCCGATGATCCTCACGATGCTGGTCGCCTCACCGCTCGTGGAGCGCCTGGTGGCTCGCTTCGGCCACCGCATCGCCTGCCTCGTGGGCGCGGCGAGCATGTTCGTCTCCCTCGCGGGGATGGCCTGGAGCGTGGACCACGGCTACCTGCCGATCGCGATCTCCATGGTCATCATGTCCTTCGGCCTGCGGATCGTCATGACCACCTGCGCGGTCGCCCTCATCGGCGGCATGCCCGAGGACCGCACCTCCATCGGCGCGGCCCTGAACGACACCGCGCAGGAGGTCGGCACCAGCGTCGGCACCGCCGTGGTGGGCACGCTCATCGCCGCGCTCGTGACGACGACGCTGCCCGCCGGCACCTGGTCCGACGGCCTGGTCGCGTCGTTCTTCCACGGCGAGAGGATCACCTTCGCGATCCTCGCGGTCGCCGTCGGGATCATCGCGACCGTCGGTGCGCTCACGCTCACCGACTCCCACGAGACCGACGAGCACCCGGCCTGATCAGCCGCGGAACTCGAGCGGCTCGTCGGTGTACTGGTCCAGCAGCACGCGCACCTCGTCGCTCAGACGCGTGGCCCGCCCCTGCTCGCGCTCGACCACCACGATCGTGGTGCGCGCGCTGACGTAGGGGTAGGCGCCGTCCTGATCGTCGGCCCGCAGCAGCCGGTAGTCCACGTCGAAGCTCGCCCCGCCCACGCGCGGCACCCACATCCGCACCAGCGCGCCCTCGCGCAGGTACTCGATGGGCCGGTGGTACTCCAGGCGCTGGGAGGCGATGAGGGTGAGCAGCGGCGAGGTCGCGTCGAACAGGTCGAGCTGCGAGGGCCGACGCACGGCCCCGCGCTCGATCTGCTCCTCGCTGGGCGACCAGAACGCGGCGATCCGCGCCTCCTCGAGGAGGCGCACCACGGCGGCGTTGTTCACGTGGCCGTAGGCGTCCAGATCGGTCCAGCGGACAGGGACTGTGATGTCGAGATGAGCCATGGGGCCATCGTAGGGATCCGCGGGGGCCCGACGTACCATCGGCGCATGTCGAACGCGCATCCCGATCCGCTCTCCGGCCCCGCGACCGGCGCCGACGCGCCCGATCCCGCCGCGGTCTCCGCCGCGCTGCTCGACCTGCTGGACCTGCGCACCCTCGAGGCCGACGGGATCGGCGGGTCCGCCGGAGGAGCGAGCGCAGCCGTCTTCGAGGGCGATACGCGCCCCCAGCCCGGCGGGCACGTCTTCGGCGGGCAGGTGATGGGCCAGGCCGTCGTCGCCGTCGGCCGCACCGTCCCCGAGACCCGGCACATCCACTCGATGTACTCCTACTTCCTGGCCCCGGGCGATCCGCATCAGCCGATCCGCTTCAGCGTCGACGCGCTGCGCGACGGCGGCTCCTTCTCGGTGCGCCGCGTGCTCGCGACCCAGGGCGAGCGCACGATCCTCGCGATGACGGCGTCGTTCCAGGAGGTGCAGGACGGCCTTCAGCACCAGGACCGCGCTCCCGAGGCGCCGGACCCCGAGGGCCTGCCCACCACGGCCGAGGTCCTCGCCGGGATCGACCATCCCGTGGCCCGCTACTGGGCGACGCAGCGTCCGATCGACATCCGCCACGTCACCGACCCGATCTACCTGCGGCCCGACGGCTCGGGCGCCGAGTCCCAGATGCTGTGGATGCGGGTGCTCACGCCGATCGAGGCGGACCCGCTCGTGCACGACGCGATCCTCGCGTTCGCGAGCGACTACACGCCCTTCGAGCCCATCCTGCGCCGCCAGGGCCTGAGCTGGGTGACGCCGGGCCTGCGGATGGCGACGATCGACCATGCGATCTGGTGGCACCAGCACGTGGACGCCGGCGAATGGCTGCTGTACGTGCAGCGCTCCCCCTCGGCGTCGGGCGGGCGCGGCCTCACCCAGGGCGAGATGTTCGCGCGCGACGGCTCCCTGGTCGCGACCATCACCCAGGAGGGCATGATCCGCACCGGGGCCGACCGCCGCTGACGCGCGGCGCCGCCCTTCAGCGCGTCACTTCATCGCCTCGTTGCCGGCCTTCTGCGCCTCCGGGAGGCCGTCCTTCGCGCTCTTGCGGCCGATGAAGATCTCCTGGAACACGGGCATCGCCGCGGTGAGCCCGGCGTTCGCCTTGGCACCGGTGTCGGCGGGGGCCGGGTCCTTCGCGGCGTCGATGAAGACGCTGACGTCCTGCCCCTTGTCCTTCCAGTAGTCCACGAAGGTGTCCTGGACGTCGCTGTTGCCCGGGAAGGACACGCCCATCTCGCCGAAGGGCCGCTGCCCGTCGGCGCTGCCCAGCCAGGTCAGGAGCTTCGCGATGCCCTCCTGCTGGTCGTCGTCGGCCTTCGCGTTCCCCACGGCGACCACGCCGTGGACCAGGGACTTCGCGCCCGCCGGGCCGGCGACCATCGGGGCGATGCCCCACTCGAAGCTGTCGCCCACGGCCTCGTCGATCGCGCTCAGGCTGTAGGGGCCGGACTGGAAGAGCGCGAGCTTGCCCTGGGCGAACATGTCGCGGCAGAGATCGCCGTTCTCGTTGGTGTCGGCCGCGTCGGGCGCGATCTGGTCCTTGTTCACGAGGTCCGCGAGGTACTGGAAGGTCGCGATGCCCTCCTTCGAGGCGAAGGCGTACTGGTCCTTGTCGTTCTCCCAGTCCGCTCCGTTCGAGGCGAGGAACGGGCCGATGATCGCCTGGCGGTCGCACGAGGAGTTGAAGCCGAACCGGCTGCGGGAGTCCGCGTCGAAGCCCTTGTCGCCGGGGTGGCGGTCCTCCTTGTCGACCGTGAGGGCCTTGCCCGCCTCACGCAGCGGGTCGGAGTCCTTGGAGGGGTCGAAGGAGAGGTCGGCAGGATCGATCTTCTCGGCGTCCAGCAGCTCCTTGTTGTAGAACAGCGCGATCGAGTCCCACAGCTGCGGGACCCCCCAGAGCTTCCCGTCGCGGGTGTAGAGGTCCACGACGGCCTTCTGCCACTGGTCCTTGTCGGCGCCATCGACCACGTCGTCGATCGCGACCAGGTTCCCGGCCTCCTGGAACTGCACGTAGTTCGCGGAGTTCATGAGGTAGACGTCCGGGGCGTCGCCGCTCGCGACGTCCAGGGGCAGCTTCGTCCAGTAGTCGTCCCAGGCGACGACGTCGATGCTCACCTTCCACCCGGAGTCCTTCTCGAAGGCCTCGAAGGACTTCTCGTAGGCGGCCTTGGCGGTGTCGTCCCAGAGGCGGAACGTGAGGGACTTGCCGCCCTTGCCGGAGCCGGAGCCCGAACCGGAGTCGCCCGAGCCCGAGGGCGAGCAGGCCGCGGCGGCCCCCACGGCACCTGTCGCGGCGAGGGCGGAGATCATGCGGCGTCGATTGATCATGGCGGGTCCTTCCGGAGGGCGGGCGCGAGCGGGTCGGCGGGCCGATGCGGCCGACGCCCGGAGGGGCGGGCGCGGTGGTCTCCCGCCGATCCGCCCATTGTGCCCCGATCCGGCCGACGAGCCGGGACCATTCCGACGTCCGAGGACACCCGGCGTCACGCTCAGCGCAGGGTGCTCGCGCCGATCGACCGGGTGATCTGGCGCTGGAAGATCACGAACAGCGCGATGAGCGGGAGCATCGCGAGGGTCGTCGCGGACATCACGAGGGTCCAGTTGCTCGCGTACTGCGACTGCAGGGCCGAGGTGGCCACTGTGACCGTCTGCCATGTCGGCCCCGAGGTGATGATCAGCGGCCACATGAAGCTGTTCCAATGGGTGACCACCGTGATCAGCACGAGGGTGACGATGATGGGCCGGTTCAGCGGGATCACGAGGTTCCACAGCAGGCGCAGGGTGCCCGCGCCGTCCAGGCGCATGGCGTCCATGAGCTCGGTGGACATGCCCCGGAAGTTCTCGCGCAGCAGGAAGATCGCGTACGGGGAGCCCAGCACGAAGGGCAGCACGAGCGCCCAGAACGTGTTGCGCATCCCCGCCTCGCTCATCATCAGGTACAGCGGCACCACCACCACGACCTGCGGCACCATGAGCGTCGCGACGTACACCCAGAACAGCAGGTCGCGGCCGGGGAACCGCAGCAGCGCGAAGGCGTAGGCGGCGAGCACGGAGAACACCATCTGCCCCACGAGGATCACGGCCACCATCTGCACGGTGACCACGAGCGGGGTGACGAAGCCGCCCTCGGAGGTGGTGAACAGGGACGTGAAGTTCTCGAGGGTGAGCGGTGAGGGCAGGGCCAGCGGCCCGTCCTGGACGAACTGGCGGGGCGTCTTCAGGGCCGTGATCACCGACAGCGCGAAGGGCGCGAGGGTGAGCAGGACCGCGACCAGCAGGACCGCGTAGGTCGCGGCCAGGGACAGGGCTCGGCGTGCGTGCATCGGGGTCCTCCTTCAGCTCAGGTCGTAGGTGATGCGGCGGCCGAAGTACCGCTGCTGGGCGACGGTGATCACGACCAGCAGGAGGAACAGCACCACCGCGACGGCGCTCGCCTTCCCCACGGCGAAGGAGTCGAAGGCCTGGTTGTAGATGAGCGAGGCGATCACCTCGGTGCGGTGCTCGGGTCCGCCGCCGGTGAGCGCGTAGACCATGTCGAACACCTGGAAGCTCGCGACCACCTGGGTGACTCCCAGGAAGAAGGTCGTGGGCCGCAGCAGCGGGATCGTCATGAAGCGCAGCTGCTGGAGGGGGCTCGCCCCGTCGATGCGCGCCGCCTCGTAGATGCTGTCGGGGATCCGGGCCAGGCCGGCCTGGAAGAACAGGGACACGTATCCCACCTGCTGCCAGATCGCGACGAAGGCGACGGCGGGCAGCGCGAGCATCGGAGAGGTCAGCCATTCCACGCGCACGCCGAGCAGGGCGTTCAGCGCGCCCGTCGAGGGCTGGAAGATCCACTTCCACACCACGCCCAGGGCCAGCGGCGCGCACACCCACGGGATCACCACGATCACCCGCACGAGCGAGGATCCGGGCACGGCGCGCACGAGCTGCGTGGCGAGCACGAGGCCCAGGGCGAGCGTGACGGGCACCGCGATGACCGTGAAGAGCACCGTGACGACCAGCGAGTTCAGCAGCGCTCCGCCGCTGAGCAGATCCGCGTAGTTCGCCAGCCCCACGAACTCGCGGGTGCCGATGAGGTCCCAGCGGAACAGGGAGACGACGAAGGCAAGCAGCACCGGCAGCAGCAGGAAGGCGGTCACGCCGATGAGGCTGGGGGCGAGCAGGAGATAGCCGACCACGGGCGAACGGGGACGCATCGGACCAGTATGACGCCCGGGGCGGGTGCTCCCATCATGCGCATCGCCGACGGGCCGCACCCGCCGTTCCCGCTGTCATGGCTGTCGTCGACCGGCCGCGCCCGCCGTTCCCGGTGTCACGGCTGTCGTCGACCGGCCGCGCCCGCCGTACCCGGTGTCACGGCTGTCGTCGACGGGCCGCGCCCGCCGTTCCCGGTGTCTTGGTTGTCGTCGACCGGCATATAGCGGCTCTCTCTGCCACATGTGGCAGAGAGAGCCGCTATATGCCCCTCCATGACACGGTCCCGCTCGCTGACCGCCCTGACGAGAGCAGAGCTCGGCCGGCCGCACCCTCGGGCGAAGTACGGCGCTGGCGCCGGCGTCGGCTCAGGGATCAGGCGGTGACGAAGAGCCCGAGCTCGGCGGGCGAGGCGAGCACCCGGTGGCGGGGCACCACGCGCACGTTCACGCCCAGCTCGCCCGGGCGGGCGAGGGTGAAGGACGCGGACCAGCGGGCCGCTCCCCCGTCCTCCGCGCCGATTCCTGTGCTCGCGCCGATACCCGACTCCGCGCCGGCTGCCCCCTCCACGCCGGTTCCCGGGCGCAGCGGGATGAGCTGCGGGGACTCGATCTCGCCGTCGGGGCCGACGGGGCCCACGAGCGCCTCGACCTCGACATCGTGGTCGCCGAGCCCGGCGAGGTCGACGGCGGCCGAGAGCGTGATCTCTGCGCCTGTGGGCACGAGGCCCTCACCGCGCCCGCCCTCGATGCGCACGTCGCGCACGCTGATGCGGCCGAAGGCATCGGCGACGCGACCCTTCCAGGCCGTGAACTCGTCGGCGAGCGCGGGGTCGTCGGCGAAGGCCTCGGCCGCTCCGGCCGCGGGCAGGTAGAGCTCGGTGACGTAGTCGCGGACCATGCGGGCGGCGGTGATCTGCGGGGCGATCCGCACCAGGGAGGTGCGCACGCGGTCGCACCAGCCGTGGCGCATGCCCTCGGCGTCGACGTCGTGGAAGAGGGGCGCGATCTCGTGCTCGAGGATCTCGTAGAGGGCATCGGACTCGAGGCGGTCCCGCTCGCCCTGGTCCGCGACGTGGGCGGTGGGGATCGTCCAGCCGGCCTCGTCGTCCTTCATCTCGTCCCACCAGCCGTCGGAGATCGAGAAGGTGAGGCCGCCGTTGAGCACCGCCTTCATGCCGGAGGTGCCGGAGGCCTCCTCCGGGCGGATGGGGTTGTTCAGCCACACGTCGCAGCCGGCCACGAGCACGGAGGCCATGGTGATGTCGTAGTCGGGCAGGAAGACGATGCGGTGGCGCACGCCGGCCTCGTCGGCGAAGCGCACCATCTGCTGGAGGAACTCCTTGCCGGGCACGTCGGCCGGATGGGACTTGCCGGCGATGACGAACTGCACGGGGCGCTCGGGGTCGAGGAGGATCCGCCGCAGGCGCTCGGGGTCGCGGAGCATGAGGGTCAGGCGCTTGTAGGTGGAGACGCGGCGGGCGAAGCCGATGGTCAGCGCGTCGGGATCGAGGACCTCCTGGGGCCAGCCGAGCTCGGCGTCGTCGGCCCCGCGCTGGAGCCACGAGGCGCGCAGGCGCTCGCGCACCATCGTCACGAGCTCGCCGCGCAGCTGGTCGCGCACGGCCGTGAGCTCGTGGTCCCCGAGGGTCGCGAGCGGGCTCCAGTCCGAGAGCGCCGAGATGTCGACGTCCCCGAGGACCTTCTTGTACAGGTCGTCCATCGCGCGCGAGGTCCAGGTGCGGCGGTGCACGCCGTTGGTGATCGAGGTGATCGGCACCTCGGCGACGTCGAAGCCCGGGTAGAGGGAGCGGAACATGCTGCGCGAGACGGCGCCGTGGAGCTTGGCGACGCCGTTGGAGCGCTGGGCGAGGCGCAGGCCCATGTGGGCCATGTTGAAGACCTCGCCGCCGTCCTCGAGGCCGAGCGCGAGGGCGGCCTCGACGGGCAGGCCGTCGACGAGCCGGGAGATGCCGGACTCGTCGGCGTCCAGCACGCGCCGCAGCTCCCCGACGTCGAAGCGGTCGATGCCGGCGGGCACGGGGGTGTGCGTGGTGAAGACGGTGCCGGCGCGGACCTCGGTCAGGGCCTCGTCGAAGCTGCGGCCGCGCTGCATGATCCGGCCGACGCGCTCGAGCCCGGAGAATCCCGCGTGGCCCTCGTTGAGGTGGAAGACCTCGGGGGCGGGGAAGGCGCCGGTCTCGCTGAACGCGGCGACGGCGCGCACGCCGCCCACGCCCAGCACGATCTCCTGGAGGATCCGGTGGTCGTGGTCGCCGCCGTAGAGACGGTCGGTGATCGCCCGCGACTCCTCGTCGTTCTCCTCGACGTCCGTGTCCAGGAGGAGCAGGGGCACGCGCCCCACCTGCACCTTCCACACGGCGATCCGCACCTCGCGGCCGCCGGGGAGGGCCACCGAGACGGTCAGCGGCTCGCCCGCGGCGTCGACGACGGGCTCGACCGGAAGGTCCGAGGGATCGTTCAGGCGGTAGCTCTCGCGCTGCCAGCCGTCGCGGTCGAGGCTCTGCGAGAAGTAGCCCCACTGGTAGAGCAGCCCGACGGCGACCAGCGGGACGCCCAGGTCCGAGGCCGACTTCAGGTGATCGCCGGCGAGGATCCCGAGGCCTCCCGAGTAGATCGGCAGCGTGGGGGTGATGCCGAACTCCATGGAGAAGTAGGCGACGGCCGGGGTGCGCTCCCCGTCGGCCCCCTGGGTGGGCACGGTGCGCTGGAACCAGCGGCCGGAGTCGAGGTAGGTGCGCAGGTCGCCGATCTCGGCGCGCATCCTGGCGAGGTAGTCCTCGTCGCCGGCCATCTGCGCGAGACGGCTCGCGGGCACGAGGGGGAGCATCGCGATCGGGCTGCCTCCGCTCGCGGCGAAGGCCTCCGGGTCGAGGTCCTGGAAGAGGGCGAGGGTCTGCCTGCGCCAGGACCAGCGCAGGTTCATCGCGAGGGTGCGCAGCGGCTCGAGCGCGGCGGGCAGATCGGAGGCGACCGTGAAGGTGGCGGCAGGCTTCATGGGGCCGAGAGTACAGGCGGAATCGGACACCGATCACCACGCGTCAGCGCGTCGGCGACCCCGTGTCACCTGCATGACCGAGACTGGACGCCGAGCGTGCACCCGCGCGAGCGCCAGGAGGGCCCTCGTGCCCGCCCGTCTGCTTCCCGACCCCCGGCCGCCCGTCCCCGAAGGAGCCCCTTTCATGTCGATCCCGCTTCCGCTTCCGACCCTCACCCTGCACGGGCGGCTCGTGGATCTCGTGCCGCTGAGCCACGATCACCTCGCGGGACTGCAGGACGCGGTGGCCGACGGCGAGCTGTGGTCCACCTGGTACACCACGGTCCCCCGCCCCGAGGACATGGCCGAGGAGATCGACAGGCGTCTCGCGCTGCGCGAGGAGGGCACGATGCTGCCGTTCACGACGATCCGGCGGGCCGACGGCCTGGTGCTGGGGATGACCACGTTCATGAACATCGACCCTTCGGTGCCGCGCGTGGAGATCGGCTCGACCTGGAACCGCGCCTCCGTCCACGGCACCGGCACGAACCCCGATTCGAAGCTGCTGCTGTTCGCCCACGCCTTCGAGCAGTGGGAGGTGGAGGCGGTGCGCTTCCGCACCCACCGGGCGAACCAGCAGTCCCGCGCGGCGATCGAGCGCCTGGGGGCGGAGCTCGAGGGCATCCTCCGCGCGGATTCCCGTGACCGCTTCGGGATCGTGCGCGACACCGCCCAGTTCAGCGTGCTCGCCCGCGACTGGCCGATGGTCCGCGCGACCCTCGAGCACCGGGTGGGTCGACACCTGGGCTGACGCGTGCCCGGCGCACTCGCGACGCATGCACGACGCCCCCTGCAGAGCGATCTGCAGGGGGCGTCGTGCATGCTGGGGCGGTCGGGTCGTCGGCTCGGATCCTGCCGACCCGACCGGACTCAGCGGGTCAGGCGGCGGTGGGTCACGCGGTGAGGCCGTGCGGCCTCCTCGCCCAGGCGCTCGACCTTGTTCTTCTCGTAGGCCTCGAAGTTGCCCTCGAACCAGTACCAGTTCGCGGGGTCCTCCTCGGTGCCCTCGTAGGCCAGGATGTGCGTGGCGACGCGGTCGAGGAACCAGCGGTCGTGCGAGACCACGACGGCGCAGCCCGGGAACTCCAGCAGGGCGTTCTCGAGCGAGCCGAGGGTCTGAACGTCCAGGTCGTTCGTCGGCTCGTCGAGCAGGAGCACGTTGCCGCCCTGCTTGAGGGTGAGCGCGAGGTTCAGGCGGTTGCGCTCGCCACCGGAGAGCACACCGGCCTTCTTCTGCTGGTCGGGGCCCTTGAAGCCGAACTGGCTGACGTAGGCGCGCGAGGGGATCTCGACCTTGCCGACCTGGATGAAGTCGAGGCCGTCGGAGACGACCTCCCAGAGGTTCTTCTCCGGGTCGATGTTCTCGCGGTTCTGGTCGACGTAGCTGATCTTGACGCTCTGTCCGACCTCGAGGTCGCCGCCGTCCAGCGGCTCCAGGCCCACGATCGTCTTGAACAGGGTCGTCTTGCCGACGCCGTTCGGGCCGATGACGCCGACGATGCCGTTCGGGGGCAGCGAGAAGCTGAGCCCGTCGATGAGCAGGCGCTCGCCGAAGCCCTTCTTGAGGTCCTCGGCCTCGATGACCTTGGTGCCCAGACGCGGGCCCGGCGGGATGGTGATCTCCTCGAAGTCGAGCTTGCGCGTGCGCTCGGCCTCGGCGGCCATCTCCTCGTAGCGGGCCAGACGCGCCTTGGACTTCGTCTGCCGGCCCTTGGCGGAGGACCGCACCCACTCGAGCTCGTCCTTGAGGCGCTTGGCGAGCTTCGCGTCCTTCTTGCCCTGGACGGCCAGGCGCTCCTCCTTCTTCTCCAGGTAGGTGGAGTAGTTGCCCTCGTAGGGGTAGAGGTGGCCGCGGTCGACCTCGGCGATCCACTGGGCGACGTGGTCCAGGAAGTAACGGTCGTGGGTGACGGCGATGACGGCGCCCTCGTACTGCTGGAGGTGGTTCTCGAGCCAGAGCACGCTCTCGGCGTCGAGGTGGTTGGTGGGCTCGTCCAGCAGCAGCAGGTCGGGCTTCTCCAGGAGCAGCTTGCACAGCGCGACGCGGCGCTTCTCACCCCCGGAGAGGTGGGTGACCTTCTCGTCGCCGGGAGGGCAGCGCAGGGCGTCCATCGCCTGCTCGAGCTGCGAGTCGAGATCCCAGCCGTTGGCGTTGTCGATCTCGGTCTGGAGCTTGCCCATCTCCTCCATGAGGGCGTCGAAGTCCGCGTCGGGCTGGCCCATCTCCTCGCCGATCGCGTTGAAGCGCTGGACCTTGCGGAACAGGTCGCCCAGGCCCTCCTGGACGTTCTCCAGGACGGTCTTGGACTCGTCCAGCGGCGGCTCCTGCAGCAGGATGCCGACGCTGTAGCCAGGGCTCAGACGCGCCTCGCCGTTGGAGGGCTGGTCGAGGCCGGCCATGATCTTGAGGATCGTGGACTTGCCGGCGCCGTTGGGGCCGACCATGCCGATCTTCGCGCCCGGGTAGAAGCTCATGGTGACGTCGTCGAGGATGACCTTGTCGCCCACGGCCTTGCGGGCCTTGTACATGGTGTAGATGAACTCTGCCAAGCTGTTCTCCCTGGTAGACGGTCGATATCGCCACGGTGCGGGCCGGTGTGCACCGGCGTGCGCGTGCGGTGGTGAGGTGGTCCCTGGAATTCCCGGGCCCGACGGGCGCGCGGATGTGCGCGGTCGAGCCCCTGGATGCCCTCACCAGGGTACCCGCCCTGCCCAGCAGCCGCGCGTCGGGGGGGTCGCGGGTTCACGGCGGGCCAGCGTCGGCGATGGAGGGAACCGGCCCCATCGGCCTGCCTCGCCACCGCCGTGCTCCGACCCTCCCCCGAACGGGGGATGGCCCGCCTCCCACCATCGGCGGTCTGCCGCGCCGTCTCCCGGGCGGCTAGCGTTCTGCTGGCATCAGCACGGGTCGGAGACGAGGGAAGCACGCATGCGAAGCACCACCGCAGGGACCGTCGCCGCGATCGCGGCGCTCGTCGGCCTCGAGATCGTCGTGATCGCGATCCTCACGGCGATCGGTGTCACCGGTGTCCCGGCGGTCGTCATCGTGATCGTCTTCGCCCTCGCCGAGCGCCTGGCCTACGTGCGTTGGATCAAGCACCGTCATCGCGATCGCTGATCGGCACCACGACGTTCGCCGCCAGCTCCACCGCCGCATCCCGTCTGCCCATGCCTCGAACATAGCAACGCGGCTGGACGGACCGCGGCCCCGGACCGCGGACCCGGATCTCGGCCCGCTCGTCAGGACAGCGGGACTCCGCGCCCCTCGAGCACGCGCCGAGCCATCTCCGCGCCGTGCTCGGCGGCGCTGTCCTCGCCGTTGCGAGGCCACAGGTGCGCGTCGATCCCGAGTGCGCGCGCCGCCTCCACGTTCTCGGCGCGGTCGTCGAAGAACACGACGTCGCCGGGGCGGGCCACTCCCCCGGTCTCGTGGGCGAGGACGTCCAGCAGGATCCGGTAGATCTCCGCGTCCGGCTTGACGACCTCCTCCTCCGCGGAGATCACGGCCAGGGTGAAGGCCTCGAACCAGTCGGCGCGGCGCACGTCCTCGCCGAAGGCGGCCGAGGCGTTGGACAGCACCGCCATCCGCATCCCGTTGCGAGCGAGGTCGTGGAGCAGCTCGCGCGAGCGCTGGTCGAGCTGCAGGAAGTAGCGGTTGTCCGCGCTCTGCAGCTCGCGCACCTCGGTCTCGGTGAGGTTCTCGATGCCCGCGGCGGCGGCCACCCGGCCCCAGTACTCGGCGGCGTCGATGCGACCCGCGTCGTAGTCGCCGCGATGCTCCCAGAGCGCCTCCCCGACCGCCTCGGCGTCCCCGCCCAGCAGCTCGTGGACGGAGGGCACCGGATCATGCCCGGCGCTGAGCACGCCGCCGAAGTCGAAGACGACGGTGATCCGCTTCGGGTCCGCGGCGGAGGTGCCGCGCCTCTTCCTGCTCATGATCGACTCTCCTGTGCTGCGCTCGTGCTCGGATGCTGGTGCACGGACACTCACCCGCAGGTGGGCAGGCCCTTGGTGCTGTGGTCCTTCGCGATGGTCTGCACGGCGTGCAGGGCCCCGTCGAAGTCCTCGACCTTCACCACCTGCAGCCCGTCGGGGACGTGCCCGACGACCTCGTCGCAGTTGGAGGCCGGGGCGAGGAAGTAGTCGGCGCCGGAGTCCCGCGCGCCGACCATCTTCTGGCGGATCCCGCCGATGGCGCCGACCTTCCCCTTCTCGTCGATGGTGCCGGTGCCGGCGATGTCCTGACCGCCGGTGAGGGCGCCGGGGGTGAGCTCGTCGTAGATGGACAGGGCGAACATGGTGCCGGCGCTGGGACCGCCCACGTCGCCCACGCCCAGGTCCACGTCGAAGGGGAACTCGAAGCCGTCGGCCAGGACGATGCCCATGCGGGCCTTGCCGTCGACGTCGCGGGTGGGGACCTGCAGGTCGAGCTTCTTGCCGTCGCGCTCGACGCGCATGGAGACCTTGCCCCCCGGCGTGGTCTTCGCGGCGAGCGCGCGGTAGGCCTCCGCGCTGTCGGCGCTCGCGCCGCCGATGGCCAGGACGCGGTCGCCGGGCTTCAGCACACCGTCGGCCGGGGAGCCCTGCTCGACGCCGGAGACCTGTACGGAGTCCTCGTGGTCGATGCCGAGCTCGTCGAGCGCGACGACGACGGCCTCCTGCTGGGAGCTGCTCATCTGGACGGAGTTCTCCAGCGTGGTCTCCTGCGCGGTCTGGTCCTCGGGGAAGACGAGCTCGCGCGGCAGCACCGAGCGGGTGGGGTCGAACCAGGCGCGCACCACCTCGACCGGCGTCACCGGGTAGCCGGGTCCGCCGTCGACCGAGACGGTGGTCATCATCAGCGACCCGTCGGTGGGGTAGGTCTTGTGGCCATCGATGGAGAGCACCTGCTTGTCGTCGTACTTCCCGAGGACGTCGATCGCGGGTCCGGGCTGCTCGACCACGTAGGGCACGGGCACGAACATGGCGCCCAGCAGCATCGCGCAGACCACGAGGAGGCTGCCGGCCGCGAGCCGCGGGTGGGCGAAGGCCTCGCCGCCGAGGAACCGGGTCACGCGTCCCATGCGCGGTTCGCCGCCGGGCGTCCCATCGGCCGACGGCCCGCCGACCGGCTGCTCACCAGCGGACGCCTCCGTCCCGGCGTCGGGTGCGGCGGGGTGCGAGGGCTGCGCGCCGTCGGGCGTCGGTCCAGGGTGGCGGGAGGTCACCGGACCATTGTGCCGCACATGCCCTGACCGCTCCGTGGCCAGGACCGCTGCGCAGCGGGAGGCGGCTTCGACGCCCTGAGCGAAACTGAATGCCCGCCCGATGCGTCCTGGATCCGGCTCGGTACGCTGATCACGACGTTGATCCAGGCCGCATCGGCCGCGAGAGCGCGGGCGGCCGCACCCGGAGGTGCCCCATGACCGAGAACCCGACACCCGACGACGACGCCCTGCGCCGCTTCCTGGAGGAAGCCCTGGGCGGCGCGATCCCCGAGGGCGCCCTGGACGGCGTGGACCTCAGCGAGCTCGCCAAGCAGGCGAACCTCCCCAGCGACCCGGCGATGCTCAAGGCCGCGGCCGCCCAGATGCAGCACGTGCTGAACGCCCAGGGCGAGGGCCCCGTGAACTGGACGCTCGCCCAGGACCTCTCGCGTCGCACCGCGCAGGGCACGGTCCAGGTGCCGGGCGCCCCGGCGCCCGGCGGCACGCCCGGCGATCCCTCGCCGAGCGACCAGCAGATCAAGGAGCTCGAGGAAGCGGCGAACATCGCCTCGCTCTGGCTGGCGGATGCGATCTCCTTCGACCTGCCCTCCCGCCCGCTCGAGGTGTGGACCCGCGGCACCTGGCTGCACCGCACCCAGGAGCGCTGGCAGTCGATCGTCGAACCCGTCGCGAAGTACATGGCCGGAGCGATCGGCGAGGCCATGACCGCGCAGATGCAGCAGGCCGAGCTGCAGCTGCCCGGGGACCCTGGCCAGATGATGGAGCGCATGGGCGGCACCCTGTTCGGCGTGCAGTTCGGCCATGCGATCGGCTCGCTCGCCCGCGAGGTCTTCGGCACCACGGACCTCTCCCTCCCACTGGGCCCCGAGGGCCGTCCCGCGCTGGTCGCCGCGAACGTCGCCGACCTCGTGGAATCCCACGGCCTGGACGCGCCGGCCGCGAGGATCTTCCTGGCCGCGCGGGAGCTCGCCCACACCGCGCTGTTCTCCTCCGCGTCCTGGCTGCCGCGCGCCCTGTTCTCCGCGGTCGAGGACTACGCGCGCGGCATCACCCTGGACCTCGATGCGCTCGACGAGATGGTGCGCGACCTGGACCTCTCCGATCCCTCGGCGCTGCAGGCCCGTCGGCCCGAGGAGATGTTCGTCTTCACCCGCCGCGCCTCCCAGGAGCGCGCCCTCGAGGAGCTCGCGACGACGCTCGCGCTCGTCGAGGCCTGGGTCGACCACGTGACCTCGCAGGCCCTGGCCGGGAAGCTCCCGCAGCTCGACGCCCTGCGCGAGGTGCTGCGCCGACGCCGCGCGAGCGGCTCGCCGGCCGAGGAGATGCTCTCCAAGACGGTGGGCATCGAGCTACGCCCGCGCCGCGTGCGCGAGGCGCTCGCCTGGTGGGAGAGCGTGCTGGACACCGAGGGCGAGCAGGCCCGCGACGGCAAGTGGGCCCACCCCGATCTGCTGCCCGACGTGGCCGTGCTCAGCGGCCGTCCCCAGGCTCCCGCGACGGACGCGCCCGCCCTCGCGGCCGACGGCCAGAGCGAGGAGGCCGAGGAGGCCATGGCCCTGCCCGACGACATCGACGCCGAGCTCGCCAAGCTCCTCGACGAGGCCGGCTCAGCCGATTCCGGGTCCGCGGACGGGTCGGAAGGGTCCGCGGACGGCTCGGACGGGACCTCGTCGGATGGGACCTCGTCGGACGGCCCCGTGTCGGACGGCTCCTCCCCCGACGACTCCCCCTCGGACGATGACCCGCGCTCCTGACCCCACGGCCCCCGCGCTCACGGCGCGCGCTCTCGAGGAGCTGCACGCCGCATCGGAGGTCGCGATCGATCCGGCCGTGCGCGCGGACTACGTGCATCTGCTCGAGGCGATCCCCGATGCCGTGCTGCGCGACGGCCCGGCGCTGGCCGCGGAGGGCGGGTCGCTGCACCTGACGGCGAGCGCCGTCGTGCTCGACGGGCCGGCCGAGAACCTCGCGCTCGTCTGGCATGCGCGCGGCCGCTGCTGGGTGCAGCCCGGTGGGCACCTCGAGGCCTCCGATGCGTCGCTCGAGGCGGCGGTGCGTCGCGAGATCGCGGAGGAGACCGGCCTGGGCGCAGAGACCGGGCCGGGGGCCGACGCGCGCCTCGAGCTGGTGGGGCCGGGCCCCGCGCTCCTCGAGGCCCATGACCTCGCCTCCACGTTCGGTGCGTGCGGCGGTCACTGGGACGTCGTGCTCGTGCTGCGCGCAGATGCCGCGGCCGCAGAGATGCCGCTGAGGGCGGAGAAGCCCGGCGCGCCCACGCCTGTGTGGGTCCCCTGGCCGCGGATCGACGGCCCTCGAGGGGGCTTCTCCCGACGCGTCCCGCTGCCGGCCGACGCCGCCTCCGACATGCCCGAGATCCTCGCGCGACTCGCGCCCTACCTGGACGAGTTCGCCGCCGAGCGGTCGGAGGGCACCGGGCCCGCCTCGGTCTGAGATCCGTCGGCCCGATCGCGTCCCGTCCGCCGGCGCCGCCGATCAATCGACGCCGTCGGCCGCAGTCTCCCGACCGGACGAGCGGGCGCTGCCCGCTCCCTGCTCCGGGGAGTCCTCGCCCTGGCCCTCCCATGTCCCGCCGCCGGTGCCGTACTGCTGGGCGAAGGAGACGCCCTCGAGGAATCCGCGCGCGTGGGCGGTGCGGGGATAGTTGTCCACGAGGGCCCAGAACTCCGCCGAATGGTCGTCGACCAGCAGGTGCGTGAGCTCATGGACCAGCACGTACTCGAGCACGTGCTGGGGCATCGGGCGCAGGCGCGCGGACAGTCGGATCTCCCCCGTCGAGGAGGTGCAGGATCCCCAGCGGTGCTGCTGGCGGGTGGACCAGGCGACCGAGGCGGGACGCGCGCGACCGCCCAGGTGCGCGTCGGAGAGCCGGCGCGCCAGGCGCATGAGGTCCTCGTCGCTGCTGCGGGCGGGACCGCGGGCGAGCTCCTTGCGCTGGAGCTGATCGATCATGCTGCGCACCCAGTGCCGTTCCTGGCGGGAGCCGAAGGATGCCGGCATCGAGATCACGAGATCGCCCTCGCGGCGGGTGATGGAGACGGTGCGGCGGCGACGGGCGGAACGGCGCACGAGGACTCGCTCCCCCTGTGGGCCGCGGACCCCCTCGTGCTCGGTGAGCTCTGGCATGGAGACAGGATCTCAGAAAAAATTCTGGGATCGGCGTGTCGTCCCCAGCTGTGCATGACGAGCGTGCACGTCAGTCCTCCCCAGTGCTCGCGCGTCCTCTCGTCGTCCACAGAAGGGCGCGGATCATGCACCGTCCGTCCACACAATGTGGCGGCTTTTCCACAGCGGATCCACTGGACTGCCTTTGACCCGCACCCGGCCAGCGGCTAGTTTCGTACGTCAGTGGAGCCCCGGGATAACGGGCATGGTGCGTACGGGGAAGGTGCACACGATGCTGAGCGCCCCCGGGGCTCCACGAGAGACGCAGAGCATCTCCCGCACCCCCGCGATCCCCCGTCGTCGCGGGGGTGCGTCTTTGCGCCGACGACGGCGCGCGGCGCGCACCCGTCCGGCAGTCCGAGGCCTGCGACACCACCTCGCGACACCCCCTGGTGTCGATTCCGTCCCTGCCCTCCCGGACCTATACAGTGTCGGGGACGACCTCGCAGGGCCCGGCCGTGATGTGCGATGCCGGGGCCGCGGGGGCAAGAGAAGGAGTGAACATGGCTGACGAGAAGTACAGCGGCGAGTTCTACTGCGTGAAGTGCCGCGAGAAGCGCGAGGCCACGGGCGACGTCGTCGTCTCGAACGAGCGTCGCATGGCCAAGGCCGTGTGCCCGGTCTGCGGCACCAAGCTGAACCGGATCCTCGGCAAGGCCTGATCAGCCAGGATCGAAGGGATCCGCTCCGCGCGGATCCTGCGGCGAGCGCCCAGCGCTCGCGTCTCAGGGGCGGCCCACCATCTGGTGGGCCGCCCCTGACGCTGTGAGGGGGGCGTCCGCGCGCCGGCGCGCAGCCGTGCGCGGTCCCCGGGCGGGCACGCGCGTCGCCTGTCAGGCGGCGTTCTTGCGGGGCCGTCCGCGTCCGCGCTTGAACGCGATGACGGCTCCGTTCTCGAGGATCTGCCCTCCCCAGACGCCCCAGGGCTCGCCCCGGTCGAGGGCGCCCTCGAGGCAGACCGCCCGCAGGGGGCAGTCGGCGCAGAGCACCTTCGCGGACTCGAGGTCCGCGGGGCGCTCGGAGAAGAACAGGTCTGCCGCCTCGATGTCCTGGCAGGGCAGGATCGCCGAGGACGCGGCATCGTGCCGGGTGTCGGTGATGGTCGTGAGGTCACTGCGGGTGAGGACGTCTGTCATCGTCTCGCTGCTTCGAAATCGTCGTGGTCGAGGAAGGGCGGGCGCAGCAGTGCGCTCTCGCCGGAGGGGGCGGCAGATCGAGACGGATGGGTCCCGATCAGATCAAGCCGTCAGCCCCTTGGGTCGATAGACCCGCTCGTTCAGGAGAGCGGGCGCCGCGAGAAGGGCGGCGTCGGACCCGGTGAAGCCGATCGGCTCGATCTGCGTCTTCCATGTGGTCATTGACGACACCCCCTTCCTGTGCGCGCGCTCCGGTCTCCCGGACCACGTCGTGGACGATGAACGAGAACAGACTACACGCCCTCGAGATCCGCGACACCTATTTTTTGACCTGCGGTTTCGTACTGGTCAGCGGTGGCTCGCGAGGAGCTCGAGGAGCTCCTCGCCGAAGCGCTGACCCTTCAGCGGGCCGACGCCGGGGACATGCGCGAGTGCATCGAGGTCCGACGGTGCGCGCTCGGCGATCGCGGCGAGCGCGGCGTCGGTGAGCACCGAGTAGGCGGGGACGCCGAGCTGCGCGCTGCGCTGGCGGCGCCAGAGCCGCAGCTCGTCCAGCACGCTCTCGTCGTGGCTCGGCGGGCAGGCGACGTGACGTCCGAGCCGCTGCTCGCCGGGGGTGTTCAGGTTCTTGCCGCACGCACGGCAGCTGCTGAAGGTAGTCGCGCCGCGGCGGCCGGTGCGGCGGGCCTGCGGCCCTTTCGCCGGAGTCCTCTCGGCAGGCTGGAGCAGGCCGTCGAGGAAGCGCGAGGGCTTGCGCGAGCCGCGGGAGCCCGCGCTGCGGGCGGCGGCCCAGGAGATCGTCAGCAGGTCCTTCGCGCGGGTGAGCGCGACGTAGAAGAGGCGGCGCTCCTCCTCGACCTCGGCGGCGGTCTGCGCCATGGAGATGGGCAGCAGCCCGTCGCTCGCGCCGATGAGGAACACGACCGGCCATTCGAGGCCCTTGGCGGCGTGGACGGAGGCGAGGGTGACGCCGTCGACGGTGGGTGCGCTCTGCGCCTCGGCACGCTCCTCGAGCTCCCGCACCACGTCCGCGAGGGTCGCGCCCGGGCGGGCGAGGATCGTGTCCGTGAGACCGACCAGGGCGTTCAACGAGTCCCAGCGCTCGCGCACGGCACCGGTGGTCTCCGGCGCCTGCGCGCTCCAGCCGAGCCCGCCCACCACGTCGCGGACGGCCCGCGCCGGGTCCTCCGGCTGGACGCGCGCGGCGGCGCGCAGCGCGACCATGGCGCGGCGGATCTCCTGGCGCTCGAAGTACTTGTCGCCCCCGCGCACGAGGTACCCGATGCCGCGGGCGGTGAGGGCCTGCTCGACCGCCTCGGACTGGCTGTTGGTGCGGAAGAGGACGGCCGTCTCCGCGGCGCTGCGCCCCTGGGAGACGAGGTCGGCGATGCGCTCGGCGACGCCCTCGGCCTCGGCGACGTCGTCGGGATAGGACTCGATGACCGGCGGCGGGCCCTCGGCGCGCTGGGAGGCGAGGGTCAGGCGGTGATCGCGCGTGCGCCCGCGCGCGCCGTCGAGCACGGTGTTGGCCAGCCGCACGATCTGCGGCGTGGAGCGGTAATTGCGCTCCAGGCGGATCACCTGCGCCCCGCGGAACTCCTTGGGGAAGTCCAGCAGGTACGAGGCGCGCGCACCGGCGAACGTGTAGATGGTCTGGGCGGCGTCACCCACCACGCACAGGTCGCCGCTGGTCCCCAGCCACAGGCGCAGCAGGGAGTGCTGGAGGGCGGAGACGTCCTGGTACTCGTCCACCACGAAGTGCTTGTACTGGCCGTGGACCTCGCGGGCGACGTCCGGCCGCTCGGTGAGGAAGCCGACCATATGGAGCAGCACGTCCTCGAAGTCGATGACGCCCTTCTCCTTCTTCACCTCCTCGTACTGGGTGAGGATGCGGGAGATCGATCGCGAGTCGAAGCCCGCGACGCCGGGCCGACGGGTCGCCGCGGCCGCCTCGGGATAGCTCTCGGGCGTGAGCATCGAGACCCGCGACCATTCGACCTCGGAGACGATGTCGCGCAGGGCGGCACGGTCCACGCTCATGTGCAGGCGCTGGCAGGCCTCCGCGACGCCCGCGTACTTGTTGGCCATGATCTCGGGCACGGGACCGCCCACCACGCGCGGCCAGAAATGGCGGAGCTGGCGCAGGGCCGCGGCGTGGAACGTGCGGGCCTGCACGGCGGGCACCCCCAGGTCGCGCAGGCGCGAGCGCATCTCCGCGGCGGCCTTCGCGGTGAAGGTCACCGCGAGCACGTGCCGGGGGTTGAGCCGGCCCGTCATCACCCCGTAGGCGATGCGGTGGGTGATCGCGCGCGTCTTGCCGGTGCCGGCGCCGGCGAGCACGCACACGGGCGCGTCGAAGCTGCGGGCGACCTCCCGCTGCTCGGGGTCGAGCGCCTCGAGCACCGCCTCGGCGGTGAGCGGCGGGGCGGACTCGTCCACGGGGCCCGTGGTGTCGGTGTCGGACTGGTGCGCGGTCATCGTCTCCCAGTCTGCCAGCGCGCACCGACGCGCGAGCACGCGCTGTGGACCGCGACTCGCTGGGGAGGGACCGCGGGGCCCCGTCGTCGGGAGCGGCCGCGACCGGCCGCCGTCGACGGATCGGCCGCGGATCAGCCCTCGTCGATGGGACCGCCGTACCAGTCCTCGACGAGCGCCCGGCCGACGGACGCGACGTTCGGCACCTGGATCTCGCCCGCGGCGACCGCGGCGGTGAGCTCCTCGCGCGTGAACCAGCGGGCGGAGGCGAGCTCGCCGTCGGCCAGCACGATCTCCTGGCCGTCGGCCGCCCAGGCGCGGAAGGCGAGCATCAGGGAGCGCGGGAAGGGCCAGGGCTGGGAGCCGACGTACTCGACCTCCTCGACGACGAGGGAGACCTCCTCGGCGACCTCGCGGGCGACGGCCGCCTCGATCGTCTCCCCCGGTTCGACGAAGCCGGCGAGCACGGAGTGGAACCCGCTGCGGAAGCTCGCGTTGCGGGCCAGCAGCAGGCGGTCCTGCTCGTCCCGCACCGCCATGATCACGGCCGGATCGGTGCGCGGGAAGTGCTCCGTGCCGTCCTCGGTGCAGACCAGCACCCATCCGCCCAGCCGCGCCTCGAGCAGCGCCCCGCACAGGGGGCAGTGGCGCATCGAGCGGTGCCAGGAGCCCATCGCGACGGCGGCGACGGCGAGCGCGGCGTCCTCGGGTCCGAGGTCGCCGACCACGCGCCGCAGGTCGCGCATGTCGCGGCCCGGATCGTCGAGCTCGGCGCTGGGCTCGGGGAGCTCCACGGCGATGACGCGCCTGCCCTCGCGCTGCCCGAGGTAGACGGCGGAGGCGCTCTGGTGGCCGCGTGGATCGGCCTCCTCGAAGACGGGGAACAGACGGCCCTCGCCGTCCTCGAGCATGCTCGCCGCGCCCGAGCGGGTCACCAGGAAGACGGCGTCCTCCCCCGCGTCGAGCACGTGGGGGTCGGAGCGGCGCAGGGCGCCACGATCCAGATCATGCCGGGTCAGAGGGGTCTGCAGCTGGGGTCCGCGCACTCGCACCATGCGATCAGCGTAGAGCCATCTCACACCCGAGCGTCGACGCGTCCGGGAGCTCGTGCGCGCGCATCGCGGACGCACCGTGTGTCCGCCGCTGCTCCCAGCCGACGGCCGGGTACGGTGGATCCGTGCGCCACAACTCCTACTCCCTGGCAGCCTTCGCCGCCGCCTCGGTCCCCGGCTTCGAGCCCGCGCGGACCGTGGCGATCCCGACCCCTCAGGACGACGTCGACGTCGCCGGGGTCATCAGCCAGGAAGGGCGCAAGGTCCTGGTGACCTGCCCGCGCACCACCGCCGGCGGCGTGCGCCTCGAGAAGGAGCTCAGCATCTCCGGCTCCCTCGCCCAGCACGCGCTGAGCGACCTGGTGCCCGCCGTGCTCGGATCCGTGAAGCTGCCCGAGGGCGGGCGTGCCGCCGTGACGGAGGTCCACGAGGGCGCCCCGCTGCTGCTGGACCTCCTGGACCGCGACCGCGCCCTGGTCACCTCGCTCGGAGAGGTGATCGCCCGGATCCACCGCGTCCCCGCGCACGTGGTCGAGACCGTCGGCGCCGAGGCGTACACCGCGCAGGCGCTGCGCGAGGCCCACCGCGCGCAGCTCGCCCGCGCCCGCGAGCTCGAGACGATCCCCACCGCCGTCCTCCAGCGCTGGGAGACCCTGCTGGCCGACGACGGCCTCTGGGACCTCCGGCCCGTGGTCGTCCACGGAGACCTCTCCGAGGAGAGCCTGTTCTTCCACGGCTCGAGGATCACCGGCGTGCGCGGCTGGGACGCGGCGCGCATCGGCGACCCGGCCGACGATCTCGCCTGGCTCGCCTCCGCGCTCGAGGCCGAGGCCTTCGACGACCTGTTCTCCGCCTACCGCAACGCCCTGGGCACGCCCGTGCACCCGCGGCTGCTCGAGCGCGCCCATGCCGTGGGCGAGTTCGCGGTGATCGACTGGCTGCTGCACGGCATCGAGGCCGAGGACGACGTCATCATCGAGGACGCCCGCGGAATGCTCCGCGACCTCGAGTCGGACCTCTCGCAGATCGCGAAGGACCAGGCCGAATCGGCCTACCACTCCCTGGACGTGCACGACGGCCTCGCCTCCGCGCCCTCTCCCCTGCCGTCCTCGGCCGCCTCGCCCGCCGGGTCGGGCTCCGCGGTCTCGGCCACGGAGGAGTCGGCGCCCGAGGACTCGGACCACGAAGAGTCGGACCACGGGGCTTCGGATCTCCAGGGACCAGACTCCGAGGGATCGGCCCCCGAGGACCCGGATGGCCAGGGGGACGCCTCCGGGGGCCCGGTCCGCCGCGGGAACCCGTCTGACGACGCACCCGAGGATCCTCGGACCTTCTGAGCCCGGCCGGGACCGTCCTCCGGGCCCGCGCCGCCCGCCGCCCCCACCCGGTCACTCTCGTCGGGCACCCTTCAGGATCGGCCGACGCGCCCCGCGCATGACCCGTCGGCCCCGTGGCCTCCGCTCGCCGGCGGACGTATTCGCGACCAAGGTCTGATCCCCCGGGCGCGGAGTGGTGGTGTGCTCGTACTCGTGCAGTCGATGCCGCCCGCTCCTGCCCCGGGATGCTCCGTCATCGGGATCGTCCTTCTCCGGGATCCGGCGCCGGCGACTGTCCCTGCCCATCGGGCGGGTCCGGTGCGCGCCGCGCACTCCTCGAGAACGCGAGAGGCAGACAACGATCATGCGATCCCTGAACCGTCGAGAACTGCTGGGAGGCGGCATCGGACTCGCCGCCGCGACCGCCGCCACGTTCGGGAGCACCGCTCCGGTGCTCGCGGAGGGCTCCGCGAAGGGCCTGGGCCCGAAGAACTGGAAGGCGCTGGACGAGGAGCTGCGCGGCAGCGTGCTGCTGCCCGACGACCACGACTACGCCGCGGACAAGAAGCTGTTCAACCCCGCCTTCGACTCCCGCAGCCCGACCGCGGTGATCCGGCCGCGCTCCCGCGCCGACGTCGAGCGCGTCATGGAGTTCGCCCGGGTCCACGGCCTGAAGGTCTCCGCGCGCGGCGGCGGGCACTCGTACGTCGGCGCTTCCGCGACCGACAGCACCGTGACCCTCGACATGCGCGACTACCACGGCCTCTCCTACTCGGCGAGCACGAAGCACGTGACCGTCCAGGCGGGCGCGGACCTGTACTCGGTGCACGAGGCGCTCTCCGCGCACGACCGCATGATCCCCACGGGCACCTGCCCGACGGTGGGCGTCGTGGGGCTCGCGCTCGGCGGCGGCATCGGGGTCGACACCCGCCGGTACGGGACGACGAGCGACTCGCTGGTGTCCGCCCACGTGGTGCTGCCCGACGGGAGGACGGTCGTCGCCTCCGCTGACTCCCGTCCGGACCTGTTCTGGGCGCTGCGCGGCGGCGGAGGCGGACTGAACGGCGTGGTCGCCGACCTCACCTTCGCGACGCATCCCATCCATGCACAGGCCAGCTTCGCCCTGGCCTTCCCCGCCTCGGCCGCGACGAAGGTCATCACCGGATGGGCGTCGTGGCTGAAGGCCTCCGGCGGCAGCCGCTGGGCGAGCGTGAAGATCAGCACCGACGGGCACGGCACGATGAAGGTGAACGTCATCGGCGTCGCCGATGCCGATGACGCCCGCGACGCCGTGAACTCGCTCGCGAAGGCCACCGGCACGCGTCCCGACAGCGCGACGTACAAGTCCCGCTCCCACATGGACCTCGTCGACTACCTGGGCGGCGGGAGCACCTCGGACCGTGAGATCTTCGCTGCCGGCACCGACGTGCTGCGCAGCGTCGGATCGAGCACGGCCGAGGCGATCGTCGCGGCCGTGAAGAAGCGCTCGACGTCCGGGCAGAAGACCGCGGCGATCCTCGATCCCCTCGACGGCGCCGTCCACGACGTGAAGCGCTCCGGCACCGCGTTCCCGTGGCGCTCGCAGACCGCTTCGCTGCAGTGGTACGCGAGCCTGACCTCCACCTCGGGCCTGAAGTCCGCGAGGTCGTGGGTCGAGGCCTCGCACAAGGGCGTCGCCTCCGCCAGCAGCGGCGGATACGTCAACTACCTCGAACCCGGCGACACCGCGGAGCGCTGCTTCGCCGACAACGCCGCGAAGCTCGCGCAGATCCGCGAGCACTACGACCCCGGCCACCGGATCACCTGCGGGCTCGAGGTGTGAGCTCGGGGGCTACGGCCGCCCCGCCGACGGCTCGCCCTCGGCGAGGAGCATGTGCTCGAGGGCCCGGCGCGAGGGGTGACGGCGCACCTCGTCGGTCCTGCCTGCGGAGACGTAGAAGAACACGGTGCGGATCCGCGACAGAGGGAGACCCGTGCGCTCGTGCCAGGCCAGGCGGTACACCGACAGCTGCAGGGCGCGGGCCCGCCGACGGGCGCCGGTGGGCGGCGCACCTGTCTTCCAGTCCAGGATGACCACGCCGTCCTCGGACTCCGGATCGGGGAACACGGCGTCGATGACGCCGCGGATCGCGAGCGGGCCGATGCGCGTGGTCACGGGCTCCTCCACGGCGATCGGCACCTGCTGGGCGTAGGGCGAGCGCTCGAAGGCCTCGCGCATGCGGGCCAGCGCCTCGGCGTCCGAGAGGTCCCCGTCGGCCGTGTCCGCGAGGTCGCCGTCGGACACATCCGTGAGCGGACCGTCCTCGAGGTCGGCGAGCTCGGTGAGGTCCTCGAGGTCCAGGAGCGCACCGCCCTCGAGGCGCTGCTCGAGCCATGCATGGAAGGCGGTGCCGCGGCGGGCCGAGCGCGAGGGCCGACGCGGCAGCGGCCGCAGCATCGCCCGGGCCGCCGCCTGCGGGTCCTGGGCGCGGGCGACGATCTGGGAGGCCGAGAGCCGTGCGGGCGAGCGCACCGTGAGCTGGGCGCGGCGCTCCGCGAGATCCGCGAGGACCCGGCGGGTCTGCTCGGCCAGCGCGGCGTCCTCGGGGAGATCCGGCAGTCGACCCTCGGCCGCGGCGCGCACGAGCGCCTCGGCATCGGCGCGCCGGTGCTCCGCCTCCCCCGGCACCGGCGGCCAGGAGGCCTCGAACAGCCGCGCGTCCAGCGGGTTCGTCTCGGGGACCTCCTCGATCTCCTGGAAGCGCTCGGGCACCAGGGGCAGCGCCTCGCGCAGGTAGCGCGAGCGCGGCCGGGGCCTGGCCGCGCCGGTGCGCCACGCGCACGAACTGAGCAGCAGGTCCTCCCGCGCCCGGGTGACCGCGACGTACATCAGCCGCCGGTCCTCGCGCAGGGACTCCTCGCCCTGGGCGAAGCGGAACTCCTGGACCAGGGACTCGGCGTCGACCTGGGTGTCGGCGCTCGCCCAGTCGAGCTGCGGCAGAATGTCGGCGTCCCCGCGCAGGGAGCTGGGGATCGACGCATCGGCGAGCTTCCCGATCCATCCGGAGTCCGCCACGCGCACGGTGCCGTCCTCCGTGGTCTTCGCGCGGCGCAGGTCGTAGGACGGGACGGAGCCCTCGCTGAGCCCGGCGACCGCGACCAGGTCCCATTCGAGGCCCTTGGCGGAGTGCATGGTGACCACCGTGACCGCATCGGGGTCGGGGTCCGCCTGGCCCGCTCCCATGGCGAGCCCCGCCTCCTGATCCTCGCTGATCTCGAGCAGGGCGAGGAAAGGGCCCAGGCCCGGACGCTGGGCGGTGCGCTCGAAGGCCGCCGCGTGCTCGCGCAGCGCCGGGAGCCCGCCGAGGGGCGGGTCGGCGGGCGACTGGGAGAGCAGGGTGAGGTCGAGGTCCAGCGCGCGCACGGCCTCCTGGATGAGGTCGGGCAGAGGCAGCGCCAGACGCCGCCGCAGGGCGCGCAGGATCCCCTGCAGGTCGCGCAGGCGCTCGCGGGCGGTGAGGCTGAGGGAGCGTCCGTCGGGGTCGGTCCAGTCCGGGGCGGGGAGATCGTCGACCGCGTCGATGAGGGTCATCTCGTCGGCTCCGTCGGCCGCGCCGATGCCCGTCCCGCCGGCGCCCGCCGCGGCGCGACGACGCCGTGCCGCGAGCTGCTCGCGCCAGCGGCCGAGCACCGACATGTCGCGCGCGCCGAGGCGGAAACGGGGCCCCGCGAGCAGACGCATGAGCCAGTCGCCGCGGCCGGGGTCGTGGACGCATTCGAGGAGGGCGCGCACGTCGGCCACCTCGGGCCGATCCAGGAGTCCGCCCAGGCCCATGACCTGCACGGGGAGTCCGGCTTCCTCGAGCGCCTCGACGATCGGAGCGATCTGCTTGCGCGCGCGCACGAGCACGGCGGCGCTCGGCAGCGGCTCCGATCCTGCCTCGCCCGCCGTCCCGGACGGGTGAGACGTCGCATCCGCGGCGCCGCCGGCCCGTCCGCGCCGCTCGAGGATCCAGCGGGCGATCGCGCGCGCCTCCGAGCGCTCGTCGGCGGCCTCGTGGACGTGCACCGTCCCCTCGCCGGCGCCCGGGCGCACCTGCAGCTCGGGGATGGTGATGGCCGTCGAGGCGCCGCGCAGCGGGGCGGCGATGCGGTTGGCGACGTCGAGGACGGCGCGGTCGTTCCGCCAGGAGGTCGACAGGGTGCGCTGCAGCACCGGTGCGGCGGGGGCGTCCGGTGAGTCAGGGGTCGCGAAGGCCCTCGCGAAGCCGTCGAGGGAGGCGGCCGACGCGCCGCGCCATCCGTAGATCGCCTGCTGGGGGTCGCCGACGGCGCACGCGGCGTGGCCGGGGCCGAAGAGGTCCGCGAGCATTCGCAGCTGGGCGACCGAGGTGTCCTGGAACTCGTCGAGCAGCACCACGGGGTGCAGCTCGCGGGCCAGGCGACCGGCCTCGGGCACCTCGCGGGCGATGCGTGCGGCCAGGTGCACCTGGTCGGAGAACTCCAGGGCGCTGCGCTCGGTGCGGATCGCGGCGAAGCGCTCGAGCAGCGGGATGAGCTCGAGACGCTGCTCGCACGCGGAGATGACGGCGGCGACGTCCTTGGGGGTCGTGCGTCGGCGCCCGCTGACCTGGAGGGGGATCTGGCCGAGGTGGTCGCGGATCGCGCGCAGCTCGGCGGCGAGCTCCTCGGGTCCGACGAGGTGGTCCGCGAGCGAGGACGTGAGCGAGACGAGGGCCGCGGTGAGCGAGGCGGGCGAGGCATCGAGGTCCAGGGAGTCGTCCGCCGCCTCGACGAGCTCGTGGGCGAGCTGCCAGGCGGCCGAGGGCGACATCATGGAGAACTCGGGGTCCAGCCCCACGCGCAGCGCGTGCTCGCTCACGAGGTCGAGGGCGAAGCCGTTGTAGGTGTGGACCTGGACCTCCTGGCCCAGCAGGTCGTCCCCCGCCCGCTCGAGGCCGCGCGGGACGGGCAGTCCTTCGGCGCGCAGCGCGGTCGCGAGGGTGCCGAGGCGCCCGGTGATGCGCTCGGCTAGCTCGTGGGCGGCCTTGCGCGTGAAGGTCAGCCCCAGCACCTGCCGGGGTTCGACCAGGCCGTTCGCGATCAGCCAGACCACCCGCGAGGCCATCGTCTCGGTCTTGCCGCTCCCCGCCCCGGCGACGACGAGCATCGGCGCGAGGGGCGCTTCGATGACGGCGATCTGCTCGTCGGTGGGCGCGGGGCGGTCCATGAGCGCGGCGAGGCGGGCCGCGCTCAGGCGGGTGGTGTTCACAGCTCGGCCCCCTCGGCCCACAGCGGGCAGATGCGGCGCACCGCGCAGGTGTCGCAGTGGGCGTTGCGGCGGGCGGTGACGCGCGCGCCCGAGACCTCGCGGGCGGTGTCCTCGACGACGGCCTCGAACCAGTGCGGGTCCTCGCTCGCGCCGAGCGCGCTCTGGGTGCGCAGCACGGGTTTCGCGGTCCCGGTGCCGACGTAGACGAGCTGGGCCCCGGCCAGGCGCTCCGGGGCGTCCGACCCGAGGGCCTCGGCGAGGGCGCCGGAGGCGACGGCGCTCTGGTAGGCGCCCAGCTGCAGGTCCTCCTCGACGTCGGCCGCCTTCTTCGCCGCGCGGCCTGTCTTGAGGTCGACGATCCTCAGCGAGCCGATGTCCTTCCGGGCGGGGCCCTGCCCGGCGCCGGCCGGTTCGGTCCCCTCCTCGGCGCTCTCCTGGGCGCCCGCCTCAGCGCTCGCCCGCGTCTCGCCCTCGATGCGGTCGATCGCGCCGCGCAGCACGACGTCGCCGAGGGTGACCTCGAAGGGCGCCTCGATCGCGGCCGCGGGCGGCGCGGTGCGCAGGTAGTCCTCGAGCAGGCGCACGGAGTCCTCGGCGCGGCGCAGGGTGCGCCTGCCGGACCACGTGTCCTCGAGCTGCAGGGGTCGCAGCAGCGTGTGCAGGCGCACCACCACGTCCTCGACGCGGTCGGGGGCCACGCCGGCGGGGCTCTCCTGGGCGAGGCGATGCACGGCGGTGCCCACGAGCTGTGCGGGCCCGGAGGGCTTGGATCCGCCCGAGCGCTCGAGGAGCCAGGCCAGCGGGCACGCGTGGGCGCGCTCGAGGGCCGACGGGCTGAGCCGCACCTGCGCGCCGCTCTGCCGCACGGGCTCGTCGACGCTGGGATCCTGGTGGTACCAGGTCGTCGGGTCGGTGCCCGGCACGCCCTCCGCCCGCAGGCTCTCCAGGAGCACAGCGGCCTGCGCGCTCGTCCCGTTCCCCTGGATCTCCTCCGCGTCCAGCAGGCGACGGCGCAGGGCGGCGACCAGGCGGCGCGCGTCGGGCGCCGGTCCCGGGTCCTCGGTGAGGACGGCGGGGTCGAGCCAGCCCTCGCCGGCGCGGGACTGCAGCAGCGGGACCAGGGCCGACGGCGCGAGCTCCCCGCCGTCCACCGCGGTGACCAGGACGCGCTCTCTCCCCCGGGTGAGGGCGCTGAGGGCGAGGCGGACCTCGTCGGCCACGACGCTCTCGCGCTGGACGGCGCGCAGGGCCGCAGGTTCGAGCGGCAGCTCCTCGCCGTCGGGCCGCGAGCCGAGCAGGCTCAGCTCAGCGGCGCCGAACAAGGTCGAGCGCAGGCGGACGTTGGGCCAGGTGCCCTCCTGGACGCGCGCGAGCACGACCGTGTCGCGCTCGGCGCCCGCGAGCTGCGCGGGGGTGAGCACGGCGACGCGCCCGGCGGCCTCGGCGCGCGGCGCGAGGGTGTCCTCGGCGACGGCCTGGGTGCGGATCTGGTCGATGAAGACGAGCGCGTCGGCCTGGCCGCGACGCTCGGTGAAGCGGTCGACGGCGGCGAACAGGGCCCCGACCGCGTCGAGACGGTGGGAGGTGAGACGGGCGCGGGCGCCGTCGACGTCCTCCGCGTCCTCGCCGAGCGCCGCGCGCTGCCAGCCCTCGGCCAGGTGCGCGGCATCCCAGGCGGCCCAGAGGGCGTCGGCCGCGGCGGGAGCGGGTCCGAGCTCGCGCACGGCGCGGATCATGCGGCGCATGCGCAGCACGGGGGTCGCGGTGCGGCCGCCGTCCTCGAGGCCCGCGGGGGCCTGCTCCGCCACGAGCGCTCGGGCGAGCAGGTCGCTCGAGCCGACGGGCGCCGTGGGGTCCTCACGCGCTTCGGGGGCAGGTGCTGAGGACTCGGCCGACACGGCGGACTCGGTCGGCGCGGCAGTTTCGGTCGGCGCGGCGGTCTCGGTCGGCGCGGTGCGGCGGGCGTCGAGCAGCGCGCGGCGGATCCTGCGCAGGCGCAGGTCATCGGCGTCTCCGTAGGGTCCGCGCAGCAGCTGCGCGGCCTCGGCCGCCGTCAGCGCGGGAGCGAGGCTCTCCCCTGCGGGGTCCGTCGCGGGACGGGCACCGGATGCGGTCGCAGGACCGAGCGCCGGGCCGCTCACCGCGAGCTCGACGATGCGCAGCAGGTCGGTGACCACGGGCTCCTCCCGCAGGGCGGGCAGGCGCTGCGGGGTGGTGACGGCGAGCCCGTGGCGGGCGAGCATGTCGGCGACCTCGCGCACGATCCCGCCTGAGCGGCAGATCACGGCCATCTCGTCGTAGGGGACGTCCCCGCGATGGTGCAGATCGCGCAGGGCGCCCGCGATCGCGCGTCCCTCCTCCTCGGGGTCCGAGGCGGTGAGCACGGACAGCCCTGCGGGGACGACGTGCTCCGCCGGGCCCGAGGGCGGCTCCCCAGCGGGCCGTCGCACCTCGGCGGGTGCGCCGGCCAGCGGGAGCCGTCCGCGCAGGGCGTCGAGGGCGGCGCGGGGAGCCGCCGAGCGGTGGGCGGAGGTGAGCAGGACGGTGCGGGCGGCACGCGGGAGGCCTGCCTCGATGCGCGCCGCGGCGTCGGCCACCGCTCCGCGGAAGGAGTCGACCATCACGTCGGGGCAAGTGGTCACGAGCACCCGGGAGCCGGCCCGGGCCAGCGCGAGCACGAGGGAGACGCCGGCGACGGTGAGGTCCTGGGCGTCGTCGACGATCACGGCGGAGGGCAGCAGGCGCGGGTCGAGCCGCTCGACGAGACCGGCGGCGCGGCGCACGAGCGCCCCGGAGTCCAGGCGGGGCCCGGCGTCGAGCGCGGCCTGGGACTGCAGGTCGAGCACGTCGAGGTACTCGCGGAGGATGTCGGCGGCGTCGAGCCAGGCGGCGCGGCCCCGACGGTGGCCCAGCCGGCGCAGCGCCGCGGGGCCGATGCCGAGCTCCTGGGCGCGGGTGATGAGGTCGCGCAGCTCCGTGCGGAAGCCCGCGAGGGTGCGGGTGGCGGCGTCCACGTCGAGCGACCAGTCGGCGCGGTCGAGGACGAGGTCGCCCAGCAGCGCGTCCTGCTCCGCGCCGGTGACCAGCGTCGGCTCCCCCCGGCCGTCCTCGAGAGCTGCGGCGCGCACCAGGGCGAACCCGAAGGCGGGAGGGGTCGCGACGCGCACCGCGGGGCCGCGCGCATCCGAGGCGCCGCCCGCCAGGGCGACCGCGTCGCGCAGCGGATCGGCCGCCGCACGACGGGGTGAGAGCAGGAGGATCTCCCGGTGCTGGTCCCGGTCGCGCCCGTCGGCCGTGCCGCGGGCGTCCTCGTGGCCCGGCGCGTCCCGTTCTTCCTCGTCCTTCTCGCGATCCTCCTCGCGCGCTCCCCCGTGCGCCTCGGCGCCCGTGCGCGCGAGGGCGGCGGCGAGCGCGAGGGCCGTGCGTCCCGTGCCCGGTGCGCCGTGGACGATCACATCGCTCCCGCCGAGGAACGCGTCCAGCGCCTCGCGCTGCGTGGGATCCAGGTCCTGGGGACGCAGCAGGGCGGGCAGGCGCCGGGGGTCCGGCGGCAGCACCCGCAGCTCGCCGATCCCTGGTCCCGCCTCCGTCTTCTGCACGTCGTCCAGTGGACCACAGCGGGCGGACATCCGAGACCACGGACGAGGCCCGCGGGCGCGGGACGACGCGCGATCCCGGCAACCCCGGCTTACCGGACAAATGCCCTAGAATGGCCCGTGCAGGTCGTGCGCGAGGGGTCGCGACCGCGCATCGACATGAGGGCCGAGGGTCGCCCTCTGCCGGGAGGAGCCACAGATGGCACGGTCCACGCAGCGGATGCCGAAGTCGGAGCGCCGTGCGCTGGTCCTCGCCACAGCCACCGACGCCTTCGTCGCGCACGGCTTCCGCAGCACCTCCATGGAGGACATCGCGCGCGCCGTGGGCGTCACCAAGCCCGTCCTGTACCAGCACTTCGACTCGAAGGAAGCGCTGTATCTCATGGTCGTCGAGGGCGTGGGCGCCCGCGTGCTCGCCGCCGCCCGCTCGCTGCCGCCGCTGACCGGGGACACCCAGGAGCGCGCGCGAGGAGCGATCCGTCGCGTGCAGCGTCTGGCCGACGACCATCTGGGCGTGCGCCTGCTGCTGAGCGAGGAGTCCGTGTCCCGGCCGGTGAGCGCCCTGGTCTCGGTCTTCCGCACCCAGCTCGCGCGCACCCTCGCCCAGGCCCTCGTGCACCGCCCCGTCCTGCCCGACCGCACGGCCGTCCTGCTGGGCCGCTGCCTGATCGCCCTCGCGGCGGGCGACGTGCTGCGCCCCGAAGGGACGGGGACCGACGGCCCGGAGTGGACCGACCCGGAGGGGACCGGCCCGGAGGCGACTGCCGCGGACGGGACTGCCGCGGCAGGAGCCGGACCGCCCGGTCCGGCGGGCCCGTCGTCCGCGGAGCTCGACCTGCTCTCGCGGTTCGTGGCCTCGGGCATCGCCGGTCTCGAGGAGGACTCTCCGGCGGCCGACGGGGCGCACGAACTGGTCTGAGACCACGTGGCGGACGCCGCCCGCTCTGTCCGTGATTCCGCCGACGGCGGATTCACCCCAGAGCGCACCGCACAGGGCCCCGGGACCCGCCCGTGGCGGGGTATCCGGCGATAGACTCCCGGATCGACCGCACGCACGAGGGAAGGACCTCACATGGACATCCGCATCGGCATCCAGCACGCGCCTCGCGAGCTCGTGATCGAGACCGAGGAGAGCGCCGAGTCGGTGCAGGCCGCTCTCGAGACCGCCCTGGGCGACGGCTCGATCGCGACCCTCAAGGACTCCAAGGGCGGCACCGTCCTGGTGCCGGGCGCGAAGATCGCCTACGCCGAGATCTCCAGCCCCACGCAGAAGCGGGTCGGCTTCCTGGGCTGAGTCCCGCAGCGACCGCGTCGAGCAGCACGGCCGACGGCAGCAGGGCGGAGAGCCCCTGTCGTCGGCCGTCGTGCGTCCTGGCCCGCCCAGCCCGTCTCCGCCGTCGTCCGACCCCGCCGTCGGCCCACCCCAACGTCGCCCCCCTCCATCGGGTGACGGGGCGCACAACGCTACGATGGCAGTGCACCACTTTGATCAGAGAGATGAACTGTGCCCGAATCCACCCCGCACACCCCTGAGGCCACCGGCGCGATCGCGCCCGACACCCCGGCCTCCTCCATCGCCGTCGAGCAGAGCTCCGGCACCCCCGATCCCGAGGCGACGGCCGCTGCGGCCGCGCCCGCAGAGGACACCGCTCCCACGCAGACCTTCGCCGATTTCGACGTCCGCGAGGACATCGTCGAGGCGCTGGCCGCGAAGGGGATCACCCACCCGTTCCCGATCCAGGCCATGACCCTGCCGATCGCCCTCAAGGGGCGCGACATCATCGGCCAGGCGAAGACCGGCACCGGCAAGACCCTGGGCTTCGGCATCCCGATGCTCCAGAGCGTCGTCGCCCCCGGCGAGGACAACCCGCAGAGCAGGCCGGTCGGCAAGCCGCAGGGCCTCGTCGTGCTGCCCACGCGCGAGCTCGCCGTGCAGGTCGCCTCCGACCTGCAGGCGGCCTCCGCCAAGCGCCCCGTGCGCGTGCTCACCATCTACGGCGGCCGCGCGTACGAGCCGCAGATCGAGGCTCTGGACAAGGGCATCGAGATCGTCGTCGGCACCCCCGGTCGCCTCATCGACCTCATGCGACAGGGCCACCTGGACCTCTCGCAGGTCCGCACCGCGGTCCTCGACGAGGCCGACGAGATGCTGGACCTGGGCTTCCTCGAGGACATCGAGAAGATCCTCAAGGCCGTCCCCACGACGCGCCAGACGATGCTGTTCTCCGCGACGATGCCCGGCCCGATCATGGCCCTGGCCCGCCGCTTCATGAGCCGGCCCACGCACATCCGCGCCCACGACCCGGGTGACGCCTCGCGCACCAAGGCCGACATCAAGCAGGTCATCTACCGCGCCCACCAGCTCGACAAGATCGAGGTGCTCGCGCGCATCCTGCAGGCCCGCGGACGCGGCCTGACGATCGTGTTCATGCGCACCAAGCGCCAGGCGGACAAGGTCGCCCACGACCTCATGGACCGCGGCTTCGCGGCCGCCCCGCTGCACGGCGACCTGGGCCAGGGCGCCCGCGAGCAGGCCCTGCGCGCCTTCCGCACCGGCAAGATCGACGTGCTCGTGGCGACCGACGTCGCCGCCCGCGGCATCGACGTCGAGGACGTCACGCACGTCATCAACTGGAACTCCCCGGACGACGACAAGACCTACCTGCACCGCACCGGCCGCACCGGGCGCGCGGGCAAGAAGGGCACCGCCGTGACCTTCGTGGACTGGGAGGACCTCGCACGCTGGGCGCTCATCGCCCGGCAGCTGGGCCTGGAGTCCACCGAGGCCGTCGAGACCTACTCGACCTCCGAGCACCTGTTCACCGACCTCGACATCCCGACCGACGCGAAGGGCACCCTCCCCAAGGAGCGGCGCACCCGCGAGGGCCTGGATGCCGAGGAGATCGAGGACCTGGGCGGTCCCGAGTCGCGTCGCGAGGACTCTTCGCGCGGCGGCCGGGGGCGCGAGGGCGGCGGTCGCGGCGGTCGCGATGAGGGCCGACGCGGTGGTCGTGGCGAGGGCGGTCGCGGAGAGGGCGGTCGCGGTGGACGCGGCGGTCGCTCCCGCGGCGACTCCGAGCGTCCGGCCCGTGCCGAGGGCTCCGGCGAGGGCTCGGACGCCGAGAAGCCGGCGCAGGACCGGCCGCGCCGCTCGCGCAGCCGCACCCGCACCCGTCGTGTGAACGGCGAGGTCGTCTCCGGCTCCGAGAACGGCGGCGCCTCCGGCGGCTCCGCGACCAGCGGTCCGGACAAGGGCGGTCGCGACGGCGAGGAGTCCTCGCGCCCGCGTCGTCGGCGCTCCCGCGGAGGCCGCGGTCGTCGCCAGGGCGACCAGGGCGAGCAGAGCAGCACGGGCGGGCGCTCCGAGTCCGGCCAGGCCTCCCAGGGCGGCCCGGAGTCCTGACCCGGCTCCGATGACCTCCCCCGCCTGCCTGATCCTCGGCGGCACCGGCACTCTCGCCGCTGCCGCCGAGGATCTCGCACGTTCAGGGGTCGATGTCACCGTCACCTGCCGTCGTCCCGAGCTCGCCCCGCGGCACTGGTCCGCGCTCGGCATCCGCGTGCTCGCCCTCGACCGGGACGACGCACCCGGGATCGACGCGCTCGTCGGGGACGGCGTCGACGGGATCGTCGACGGCCAGTGCTATACCCCGGGCCATGCGGCCGACCTCGCCCGCTGGTCGCGTGCGAGCGGAAGCACGATCATGCTGTCCGCCCGCGCCGTCTACGTCGATGCCGCCGGCCGCCACGCGAACTCCGAGGAGGCGCCTCAGTGGCCCGGACCCACGCCGGAGACCACCGCGACGATGGAGCACCACGGCGAGCCGTACGCCTCGCGCCTGGGCTACGGGGCGAACAAGGCGGAGGCCGAGCGGGTCCTCGCCGCGCACGGGGAGCGCGTGAGCGTGCTGCGGGCGGCCCGCATCCACGGCCCCTCGACCCGCCGCGTGCGCGAGTGGCCGCTGGTGCGCTCCGTGCTCGAGGGCGCACGGGCGATCGCCGTCGCGCGGGCCGATGAGATCGGCACCCTCACCTCCACCGCGTCCCTCGCGCAGGCCGTCGCCGCGTGCCTGCGCCGACCCGGTTCCCGCGTCGTGAACGTCGGCGACGCGCCCGCGGTGACGAACCTCCGGGCGGCCCGGATCCTCGCCGGCGCACTCCGGGACGGCGACACGACCGCGACCGGTCTCGCGGTGCGCCCTGCCGCACCCGGCGAGGCGGGCGCGCTCCCGGGGGCCTGGGCCACCGGGCAGGAGCTCGACCTCGGCGCCCTGCGCGAGCTCGTCGGCCCTCCCCCGGAGCCTGCGGCGACGCTCGCGCGGACGGCCCGGTGGGTGCGATCGATCGCCCGACGCGGGGCCGACGGCGCCTGGGAGCTGCCCGCGCAGTTCGACGGGGGCTGACGCCCGGGCGGCCGCGGGGGGCGTCGAACGGTACGAAGTCGTCGCCAAGAGCGCCCTTGGCAACCGTTTCGCACCACTCACGCCTGGGCGGGGCCCGGAGCGACGACGAGGGGATGGGACACCGCGCGTCAGGACGCGGCGATCACGCCCCAGGTCTGCAGGAACGAGTGCACGGAGTCGAAGAGCATCTGCACGCTGATCGCGGCGAGCAGCACGCCGGAGATCCGGGTGACCAGGGTGACGCCGCCGTCGCCCAGGATCTTCGCGATGACGTCGGCGAAGCGCATGAACACGTACAGCACGACCGCCATCACCACGAGCGCGATGACCAGCGCGTTCACCCGCGCGAGCTCGCCGTGGGACTGGTCGACGAACAGCATCATCGCCACGATCGCGCCGGGACCGCCCAGCAGCGGGGTGCCCAGCGGCACCAGGGCCACGTTGACTCCGCTGCTCTGGGCGAGCTCGCCCTCCTTGCCCATCAGCAGCTGCAGGGAGATGAGCAGCAGGAGCAGGCCGCCGGAGAACTGCAGCGCCGGCAGCGAGATGTGCATGTAGGCGAGGATGAAGCGGCCGAACACGGCGAAGGACGCGATGATGAGGATCGCGACGCCCACGGCGACCATCGCCGCGCGCGAGCGCTGCTTCGATGTCATCGTTCGCGTGAGCGAGAGGAAGATCGGGACCGTCCCCGGCGGGTCGACGATCACGAACAGCGTGACGAACACTCCCGCGAGGAAGCGCAGATCGACCACGTTCACGGGAGGAGGACCTCGGTTCTGCTCGTGGCGCGCTCGATCAGAGCGGCCAGCACGGACGGACGGGTGAGGTTCTCGCCCAGCCGGTTCGGTTTGCCCGCGCCATGGTAGTCGCTGCCTCCGGTGACCAGGAGCTCGTGGGATCGGGCGAAGGCGCGCAGTCTCGCCCGCGAGACATCATCGTGCTCACGGTGATCGACCTCGATGCCGGCCAGTCCCGCGGCGACCATCTCCTCGAGGAGGTCGTCGGGGATGGTGCTGCCGCGGGTGAGCGCGCCGGGGTGGGCGACCACGGCGACGCCGCCCGCCGCGACGATCGCACGCACCGCCTGCGCGGGCTCGGGCGCCCAGTAGCGCACGTAGTACGGGCTCGAGGAGCTCAGCAGATCACCGAAGGCCTCCGTGCGGTCCGCGACGACTCCGCGGGCCACCAGCGCGTCGGCGATGTGGGGCCGTCCGACGGTCGTGCTCTCACCCGCGACCTGCGCTTCGACGTCCTCCCAGCGGATGGGGTGATCGGCGGCGAGGCGCTCGACCATGCGACGGGCGCGCGTGCCGCGGGACTCGCGGGCGCGCTCCATATGGGAGTGCAGCGCGGTGCTCGGCGACGGGTCGGGCAGGAGCGCGAGCACGTGCACCGAGAGGTCCTCGCATTCCGTGGAGACCTCGATGCCGGGGATCACCGCGACGCCATGACGGCGGGATGCCTCGGCGGCCTCGTCCCAGCCCGCGGTCGTGTCGTGATCGGTGAGCGCGACGACGTCCAGGCCCTGCTCGGCGGCATGGCGCACGAGCGCGTCGACGTCGTCGGTGCCGTCGGAGCACCGGGTGTGCGCGTGCAGATCGATGCGGGACTCGTCGGCGAGCCCCGGGGGCAGGTGGGCCATGCGCCCATCCTGCCAGCCCCGCGCCCCTGCGACCCCGCGCCCGTGCTGTCCCGTGCGTGCGGGCACGGCCCGTGCCCGTAGGGCCACGTGTCCGTGACGAGACAGGATGCGCAGGCCGCGCGCCGACCCCGGCGCGCACCGCGTGAGACGATGCGAGGGTGATGACCCAGAACAACGACGTGCCCCGTCCCACCACCCGCGAGACCCCCGCTCCGGCGGCCCAGGAGGCCAAGGCCGACGGCCCCGGCCCGAGCGCCGAGGAGCTCGCCTCCCGCGGCGACTCGCGCTCCGAGCGCCCCACCAATGAGGCCTTCCGCGCGTTCATCGCGGCCGATTGGGACGAGACCGTCCCGGCGGCCGAGCGCCGTGAGGTCGCGGACTTCACCCCCGCGCGCCGCGACGCCCTGGTCGGCGAGCTGCCCGCGACGCGCATGGTGCTGCCCGCGGGCGTGTTCAAGGTGCGGGCGAACGACACCGACTACCCGTTCCGCCCGGACACCGGCTTCGTCTACTTCAGCGGCCTGGGCACGGACGAGGAACCCGACAGCGTGCTCGTCGTCGAGCCCGACCCCGACGCCGCGGAGGGCGAGCCCGCGTCCCGCGCGACCTACTTCTTCCGCCCGCGCGCCGGCTTCGACTCCACCGAGTTCTACGCCGACGCCCGCTACGGCGAGCTGTGGGTCGGGCGCCGTCCCACCCTCGAGGAGACCGCGGCGCGCATCGGGATCGAGTGCCGCCACATCGACGAGCTGCGCGACGCGCTCGCCAAGGACGTCGGCCCACAGCTCTCGCTCGCGATCGTCCCGGGGGTCGACGCCGGCGTGCAGGGGATGGTCGAGGAGATCCGCTCCCAGAACGGCCTGCCCGACGGCGAGGAGCAAACGCGCGAGTTCGATCGCCTGCAGGAGGCCGCGAGCGAGCAGCGTCTGGTCAAGGACGACTTCGAGGTCTCGCAGATGCGCGAGGCCGTGAAGGCCACCATCGCCGGCTTCGAGGACGTCGTGGCGGCGCTCCCCCAGGCCGTCGGGCATCGCCGCGGCGAGCGCGTGATCGAGGGCGTCTTCGGCGCCTCCGCGCGCGCCGAGGGCAACGGCGTCGGCTACGACACCATCGCCGCGGCCGGCAACCATGCCTGCACCCTGCACTGGGTGCGCAACGACGGCACGGTGAGCGAGGGCGAGCTCGTGCTGATCGACGCCGGCGTCGAGGTGGATTCCCTGTACACCGCGGACCTCACCCGCACCCTGCCGGTGTCCGGCACGTACTCCCCCGCTCAGCGCAGGGTCTACGAGGCGGTCCTCGAGGCGGCCGACGCGGCCTTCGCCGCGGCTCGCCCCGGCATCCGATTCCGCGACCTGCACACGACGGCGATGCAGGTCATCGCCCGCCACCTCGAGGAGTGGGGCATGCTCCCGGGCACAGCCGAGGAGTCCCTCGCCCCCGAGGGCCAGTTCCACCGCCGCTGGATGGTGCACGGCACGAGCCACCACCTGGGGCTCGACGTGCACGACTGCGCGCAGGCCCGCCGCGAGATGTACATGGACGCCGAGCTCGTCCCCGGCATGGTGTTCACGATCGAGCCGGGGCTGTACTTCCAGGAGAACGATCTCAAGGTCCCCGAGGAGCTGCGCGGCATCGGCGTGCGGATCGAGGACGACGTGCTCGTGACCGAGGACGGCGTCGAGAACCTCTCGGCCGCGCTGCCCCGTCGGCCCGACGAGATCGAGGCGTGGATGGCATCACTCACCCCGGGCCGCTGACCGGGCAGGGCACTACCCTGAGGGACGTGACCTCTCCGCAGCCCCGCTTCTACGCCGCACGCCTGGCGGGCACCGCCGTCTTCGACCCGATCGGCGAGTCCGTCGGGAAGATCAGGGACGTCGTCGTGCTCCCCCAGGCGCGCGGTGCCGCCCGCGCCGTCGGCTTCGTGGTCGAGGTGCCGGGCAAACGGCGCGTGTTCCTGCCGGTCACCCGGGTCACGTCGATCATGCCGGGACAGGTGATCTCCTCGGGCGTGCTGAACCTGCGGCGCTTCGAGAAGCGCAGCGGCGAACAGCTCGTGATCGGCGATCTGCTCGAGCGCACCGTGTCGCTGCTGGACGGCTCGGGCCGGGCGGCCGTGCAGGACGTCGGCCTCGAGCAGAACCGGCAGCACGACTGGGTGGTCGCGAAGCTCTACCTGCGCCGTCTGAAGACGGGCTCGGGGCTCTCGAAGCTGGTCAGCCGCGGGGAGACCCTCACGGTCGATCAGAGCGCGGTCAAGGGCCTGTTCGGCAGCGACACCGAGCAGTCGGCCGCGCTGCTGCTCGCCTCCTATCAGGACCTCAAGCCCGCGGACCTCGCGGACAT
Organism: Brachybacterium sp. ACRRE; assembly: GCF_022346485.1. Taxonomy (NCBI): domain Bacteria; kingdom Bacillati; phylum Actinomycetota; class Actinomycetes; order Micrococcales; family Dermabacteraceae; genus Brachybacterium; species Brachybacterium sp. ACRRE. Next base: position 62,254 of record NZ_JAKRMO010000006.1, read on the forward strand.
CGTCCAGGAGCTGGATGCCAAGCGGCGCATCGAGCTGGCCGCGGAGCTCGCCGACGACCGTCTGGCCGACGTCCTCGAGGAGCTGCCCGAGGACACCCGCGTCGAGGTGCTCACCGGTCTGGAGTCGTCCCGTGCGGCCGACGTGCTCGACGAGATGGACCCCGACGACGCCGCAGACCTCGTCCAGGAGCTCCCCGACCAGGTCGCCGAGACCCTGCTGGGGCTCATGGAGCCCGAGGAGGCCGAGGACGTGCGCCGCCTTCTCGCCTACGACGAGTACACCGCGGGCGGCATGATGACCACGGAGCCGCTGATCACGGCCCCGGAGACGCCCGTCGCGCACTGCCTGGCGATGATCAGCCGGGAGGAGCTCTCCCCCGCGCTCGCCTCGACCGTCCACGTGTGCCGCTCGCCGCTCGAGACGCCGACGGGCAAGCTGCTGGGGATCGTCCACTTCCAGCACCTGCTGCGGGAGCGGCCCGACCGGCCCGTCGGCGAGATCCTCGACGCCGACCGCCACACGGTCGAGCCGCAGGTGCCGCTCTCGGGCGTGACGCGAGAGATGGCGACCTACAACCTGGTCTCGATCCCCGTGGTCGACGACGAGGGGCGCCTGCTGGGCGCGGTCACGGTCGACGACGTGCTCGACCACGTGCTGCCCGATGACTGGCGAGAACAGGACGAGCCCCCGGTGACCACGGGCCAGATCGATCTCTCGGAGATCGCCCGCGGCATCCAGAGCGACAGCACGACCACCGACGACTCGCGGAAGGGGTGAGGGAGATGGCAGACCGCACGCCGAACCTGGATGATCCGGAGCCCCTGCGCCGACGCGTCCGCAACCCGCTCTCCGGCGACACCTTCGGCCGCGGCGCCGAGGGCTTCGCCCGCTTCATGGGCACCCCGGCCTTCCTGGTCGGGATGACGCTGTTCTGCGCCGTCTGGCTGGCCTGGAACTCGATCATGCCCGAGAGCGCCCAGTTCGATCCCCGCAGCCTGAACTTCACGCTGCTCACCCTGATCCTCTCGCTGCAGGCGTCCTACGCGGCCCCGCTGCTGCTGCTCGCGCAGAACCGCCAGGACGACCGCGACCGCGTGCAGGCCGAGCAGGACCGCCAGTCCAACGACCGCAATCACGCGACCACGGACTTCATCACGCGCGAGATCGCCTCCCTGCGCATCGCCCTGAACGACGTCGCCACCCGCGACTTCGTGCGCGGGGAGCTGCGCGACCTCCTCGAGGACCTCGAGAAGGAGCGCGAGGAGGACGAGCCCGCCGGGTCGGCCGAGAGCGGTCGTGCGTCCGCGGTCTCCGGGACCTCGGGCGCCTCGGGTGCCTCGGGCTCGGGCTCGGGTGGCTCGGGCTCGGGCTCGGGCGCGGGACCCGCTGTTCTCGTCGCGGAGGCGCAGCCGCAGGCCGTCGGCATCGATCGCGAAGAGCTGCGGGCGATGCTGCGCAGCGAGGTGCGCTCGGCACTCGCGGAGCGCGGGACACCATGACCGCCCCGCAGGACCCCGGCACGCCGGCCCCGGATCCCCGGGACCAGACCCCGTCGTCGGCCCAGGATCCCCACGGCGCGCCCGCGTCGGCCGAGGACCCCCGGATCGCCCGCATCCATGAGGCGCTCGAGGCGGTGATCGACCCGGAGATCGGCCGCCCCATCACCGAGCTCGACATGGTCGACTCGGTGACGATCGACGCCGCCGGCACCGCCGAGGTGACCATCCTGGTGACGATCGCGGCCTGCCCGATGCGCGACCGGCTCGAGCGCTCGACCGCGGAGGCGACCGCGACCGTGCCCGGCCTGGCCGGTGTGAAGGTCGAGTCGCGGGCGATGACCGACGAGCAGCGCAAGGCGCTCACCACGCGCCTGCGCCAGGGCCACCGTCAGATCCCCTTCAACAAGCCCGGGACCCTCACCCGGATCCTCGCCGTCTCCTCCGGCAAGGGCGGGGTCGGCAAGTCCACCGTCACCGCGAACCTCGCCGCCGCCATGGCCGCGCAGGGCCTGTCCGTCGGGGTCATCGACGCGGACATCCACGGCTTCTCGATGCCGGGCATGTTCGGCATCACCGACAAGCCCACGAAGGTGGGCGACCTGCTGATGCCGCCCGAGGCGCACGGCGTGAAGGTCATGAGCATCGGCATGTTCGTGCCCGACGGGCAGGCCGTCGTCTGGCGCGGACCGAAGATGCACCGGGCGATCGAGCAGTTCGCCTCCGACGTCTTCTGGGGCGAGCTCGACGTGCTGCTGCTGGACCTCCCGCCCGGCACCGGCGACGTCGCGATCTCCGTCGCCCAGCTGCTGCCCAAGGCGCAGATGCTGGTCGTCACCACTCCACAGGTCTCCGCGGCCTCCGTCGCCGAGCGGGTGGGCTCGCTCGCCAAGGCCACCAAGCAGGACGTGGCCGGGGTCGTGGAGAACATGAGCGGCCTCGTGCTGCCCGACGGCTCGCGCATGGACGTCTTCGGCACCGGGGGCGGGGAGCGGGTCGCCGAGACCCTCGCCGGCGCCGTCGAGCATCCCGTGCCGATGCTCGGGCAGGTGCCGCTGGATCCTCGGCTGCGGGAGGGGGCCGACGGCGGTGTGCCGCTCGTGCTCTCCGATCCGGAGCAGCCCGCCGCCCAGCAGCTGCGCGCGATCGCCGCGGCGCTCGTGGCGCGCCCGCGGGGTCTCTCGGGGATGCGTCTGCCGCTCAGCGTGCGCGGCTGAGAGCTGCGGGGCCGACGAGGACGGATCCGAAGAGGCGGGTCAGGTCGCCTCGTCGTCGAAGGGGGCCCGCTGGGGTCCTTCGTCCTCCGTCGATCCCTTGGTGGAGCGCTTCGAGCCGGAGGCGGCCGCAGCGGTGCCCGTGACGGCTCCGGTGAGCGCCTTGGTGTCCGGGAGGATGTCGTCCACGCTGGTGTCGCCCCAGGCGTCGCGGATGATGCGGCGCGGGTCGTACTGACGGGGGTCGTACTTGCGCAGCTCGTCCATGGACAGGCCCATCTCGTCCTCGACTGTGGCCCGGGAATCATCGACCCAGCGGCGCGCCTTGCGCACCCACTGCACGATGTTGCGCGTGTACTCCGGAAGGCGCTGCGGTCCGATGAAGATCACGAACACGATGAGCAGGATGAGGATCTCCCAGCCCCCGAAAATGTCCACGAGTCCACCTGCCATCGAACCGAAATGTGCCAGGCCATTATGGCAGAGCAACCCTGTGTGGGGCGCCGGTACGACCTGGGCGGGTGCTGACGTACCCTGGTCGACATCCGCGTGCTCGCGGCGACCCGGCGGTGACCTGCCCGGTCGCGCGACCGCCCATGACCCGACGAACAGGAGGATCCGCAGATGGCATCGGGGAAGGTGACCAGCTGGGCCCACGGCGAGGAGTTCGTCGACGAGGAATCGCTCTTCGAGGAGTCGGGCGTGCTCGCCCGCGCTCGCGAGCGCGGATCGGAGCTCGGGGTCGCCCCCGTGCTACCGGGGGCCGGCGCCCTCATGCGCGTGCTCGCGGCGTCCGTCGGCGCGCGCAGCGCCGTCGAGATCGGCACCGGTGCCGGAGTGGCCTCCCTGTACGTGCTGGCCGGGATGCACCCCGACGGCGTCCTCACCACGATCGACCCCGAGGTCGAGAACCAGCGCGCGGCCCGCGAGGCCTTCAGCGAGGCGGGCCTGCGCTCGGGGCGTGCGCGCACGATCGCCGGCAGCCCGCGAGAGGTCATCGGCCGCCTCACCGACCATGCCTACGACCTCGTGAGCTTCCACGCCGACGCCCCTCACGCACGCGACCTGCTGACCCACGCGCGCCGTCTGCTGCGCCCGGGCGGAGTGCTCGTGATCTCCCAGGCGCTCTACCACGACCGGGTCGCCGACCCCACCGCCCGCGACGCCACCACCCAGGAGGTCCGCGCGCTGCTGCGCGAGGTCCAGGAGGCCGAGGACCTCATCCCCGCGCTCTCCCCGAGCGGCGACGGCGTCCTCGCCGCGGTCCTCCGAGGCTGACGCCCCCCCACCCCGGGGCCACCGAAAACGCGGCACCGGACCCGCACCCCAACGCGGCCGCCGCCCGTCGGATGAACCCGTGAGAAGTACGAAACGGTTGCCAAGAGCGCTCTTGGCAACCGTTTCGTACTTCTCGAGGCGCCACGGACGGCCGTCGGCGCTCCGGGGCGTCCCCGGGACGGCCGGTTCGCCTCCCGAACGCTCCGCCGCCTCCGCCGCCTCCGCCGCCTCCATCGCCGCCATCCATCGCCGACACCCACGCCGCGCCCGCACACACAGAACCCCGCCCCTCATGCCGAGGGGCGGGGTCCGGTGCTCTGATCAGCAGCCCGTCAGGCCTTGATCACGCCCTCCAGGGCGTCGCGCAGGGTCTCGGCCTCGGAGCCGTCGATCTCGACGACGAGGCGTCCGCCGCCCTCGAGCGGGACACGCATGATGATGCTGCGGCCCTCCTCCACGACCTCGAGCGGACCGTCTCCGGTGCGCGGCTTCATAGCGGCCATGGGCCTGCCTCCTCGGTGATGTGAACGCACGCCGCTCCCACCCCTGCGGGAGCGTCGGCAGCAACTGTCGGCCACCAGTATCTCAGGTTCTCGGAGATGACGCTCACACGTCGGACGATGCGTCCTCGCCGGAGGCGTGGGCGGATGCCTTCCGACGCCTCCCGGCGCCCCACCGCCGCCCGGCTCCGCGCCGCGGCCGACGGTGCTCGTGATCCGCACCGGGTGCGGGCATCGAGAGGTCGAGCTTCCCCAGGGCAGCGAGCACCATGAGCACGGCGACGACCGCGGCGACGAGGAGCAGCAGCACCACGCCGGGGCTGACGGCGGTCATCGCTGCTGGAGAGCGGCGTCGCGCAGCACGTCCAGCGCCTCGTCGGCGGTGTCGACCACGCGCAGGAGCCCGAGGTCCTTCTCGCTGATCAGCCCGTGGTCGAGCACGGTGCCGCGGATCCAGTCGAGCAGGCCCTGCCAGTAGTCGCGGCCCACGAGGACCAGGGGGAACATGCGGATCTTGTGGGTCTGCATGAGGCACAGCGCCTCGAACATCTCGTCGAAGGTGCCGAAGCCGCCGGGCAGCACCACGAAGCCGCTGGAGTACTTCACGAACACGGTCTTGCGGGCGAAGAAGTACCGGAAGTCGACACCGAGGTCGACATAGTCGTTCATCCCCTGTTCGAAGGGCAGCTCGATGCCCAGTCCCACCGAGACCCCGCCGCACTCCTTGGCGCCCTTGTTGCCGGCCTCCATGATCCCGGGGCCGCCGCCCGTGATGACGGCGTACCCGAGGTCGACGACGCCGCGGGCGATCTGCTCGGCCTTCGCGTAGTCCGGGTGGTCCGGGGCGATGCGCGCCGAGCCGAAGATGGAGATGGCGGGACCGAGCTCGGCGAGCGCGCCGAATCCCTCGACGAACTCCGCCTGGATCCGCATCACGCGCCACGGGTCCGAGTGGACCCACTCCCCCGGCCCCTCCTCCTCGAGGAGGTGCTGGTCGGTCGTGGTGGTGGGCCGCTGCGCCCCGCGCAGCGTGATGGGGCCCTTGCGGTGCCTGTCGGTGTTCTGGGCGGTCATGGGGCGAGCGTAGCTCCCGTGCATGGTCGTCGGCCCGGGCGACTCAGAGCCCGGGGCGGGAGTGGTCGATCACCGAGGACGAGTCGAAGAACGGCTCGAGGCTGGTCTCCTGGCCCGCGGCGTTCGCGCGCAGGCGGATGCCGTCGACGTTCATGCGGGCCTGTCGGAGGTAGCCGTCCTGCATCTGCGCCCAGTACTCGGCAGTGCCGTCCACGAGGAAGATGTAGTCGAAGCCGTGGTCGCGCACGGCCCGGTACTTCGGGTCCTGGGTGTCGTAGGGCGGAACGCCGCTGAGGTCGGCGCCGAAGGGGAGGATCAGCATGTCGGTCGCGCCGGTGAGCGGCTTGACCTCGGCGTCCCAGCGGTCGAAGTCCCGGGTGAGGTGCGCGAGCGAGGACTTCTTGATGTCGAGGTGCCCCCAGCTGTGGCTCGCGATCTCCCAGCCGGTGTCCTTGAGGGCGTCGGCGGTCTTCTTCGCCTGCTCCTGGGCGGTCTTGAGCTTGTCGGGGTGGTCCCCGTACTCGCGCTTCGAGCTGCGGTAGCCGAGGATGCCGTTGTAGCCGGTGAGGGCGAGCACGCCCTTGTGGCCGTGGTACGAGAAGTCGGGGTGGTCCTCGAGGAAGTCGTCGACGAGGGGGACCATGTCGTAGGACCCCTCGGACGTCTTCCCGTCGGCGTCGGTGTACGAGTTGACCACGCGGCCCTCGGCGTTCGGGTGGAGGTCCGTGGCGAAGCCGTCGCCCTCCATGTACTCGTAATAGCAGACGTCGTCCTGCGAGAGCACCATGGGCTTGCGGTCCTTGGGCAGTCGGATCGGCAGCGGCTTCATCGTGCCGTCGTCCTGCTTCTCGCAGATGTCGTGCGGGCTGACCAGCACGTACCCGTCGTCGTAGACGTCCTTCATGATCTTCGTGAACTCGTCGATCGTGCACATGTAGTCGTCGTAGCCCTGGGCGTCCTCGTCGCCGTCGAAGGCGCGCTCCGGATCGACGATGAGGGTGTGGAAGAACAGGTGGGAGACCTGCAGGTCGTTCGGCCATTCCACGAGGGCGTCGCGCGCGGAGGAGATCTTCGTGCGCAGCGCGTCGACCTCGTCGCCGTCCTGGCCCTTCAGGGTCTTCTCGGCGGCGTCCGGGTCGTGCTGGGCGAGCTGGCGCTGCGCCCGGGAGACCTTCTGGGCGCGGATCTCCTCGGCCGTCGGCTTCTTGGACGCCGAGCCGCCTCCCTTGCCCCCACCAGGACCGCCCTGTGTGCATCCGGCCGCCGTGAGGGCCGTGCCCCCGAGCGCCGTCGCGGCGAGTGCCGTGCTCACCGTGCGCCGGCTGGGCGCCGCATGCGGTGCGCGCGTCGCTCGTGCCATCTCTGATCCCCCTTCGTCGATGCACCGGGCCCCGATGCGGCGCCGCCGCCCCCGGCGCGTCCACACTACGGCGGCGCTCGGACCGAGCGGGGAGGCGCCGGGGGCGTGTCGGCGGGGCCGACGGCGGGGCGCGGCCGAGGTCTCACCCGGCGACATCGAAGGTGTGTTCCTCGGCCGCAGGTGCGGACCGCCCGTGGTCAGGCGCCGGTGGCGCGCGGGCCGCGCACGAGCAGGACGATCAGTCCGAGCACCGCCCAGACGGCGCCCACGGCGAGCGCGAGCGGACTCGAGGAGACGAGCACCGCGAGCAGGGACAGGGCGCCCAGGATCGGGATCACCAGGTGCGGGAGAGGGCGCACCGGTCCCCCGCGTCGGCGCACCACGAAATAGCCGATCACGGAGGCATGGACGAGGACGAAGCCGGTGATCGCGCCGACGTCCACCGCGGAGGAGACCACGTCGAGCCCGTCGGGCCGCAGGGCCGCCCAGAGGGCGACGGCGACGTTCCCGGCGGCGGCCGCGAGCACGCCCGCCACGGGCGCCCCGGAGCGGGCGGAGACCTTCGCCAGGCCCCCGGGCAGCGAGCCGGAGCGGGCCATGTCCATGATCACGCGGCTCGCCGCGGCCTGCCCCACCAGCGCGCTGAACATCGCGCCCACACCCTTGGCCAGGGCGAGCAGACCGTGCAGCAGCGGACTGATCGAGGAGTCGACCATCGCGTAGTAGGCGTCGCCCTGCAGGGACGGGTCCGCCTGCAGCTGAGCGGTGCTCTGCGGGGAGAGCAGCGCGCCGATGTACGTCTGGAGGATGAAGAGCACACCGGCGACCGCGAGGCACACGAGAGTGGCCCGGGCGATCGCGGCGGAGCCCCCGCGGGTCTCCTCGGCGAAGGTCGCGAGCGCGTCGAAGCCCAGGTAGGACAGGACGGCGACGGAGACCGCACCGAGCACGAGGCGGGGGTGCAGGCCGGCGCCGCCGCCGGTGATCGGGTCGAGCCAGCCGCGCACCGGCCCGTCGGACGCGAGGACCGCGATCCCGGCGATCACGACCGCCGCCAGCACGAGCACCTCGACGAGCACGACCACGGCGGAGACCTTCGACGTCACGCCCACCCCGGCGAGGTTGAGGCCGGTGGTGAGCACGACCGCGACCACCACGAACACCCACACGGGGATCTGCGGGAACAGCGAGTGCAGGGCGATGCCGCTGAACAGGTAGGCGACCGAGGGGATCAGCACGTAGTCCAGCAGCATCATCCAGCCGCCCATGTGGCCCACTCTGCGGCCGACGCCCTCGCTCGCATAGGCGAAGACGCTGCCGGCGCGCGGGACGGCGCGGGACATGAGCGCGTAGCTCGAGGCGGTCAGCGCCATCACCAGTGTCGCGACGAGGTAGACGACGGGCACCACTCCGCCGGACTTCGCGTCGAGCGTCCCCCACACGCCGACGGCCGCGGCGGGGCCGATGAACACCAGGCCGTAGGCGAGGAGCTGGCCGAAGCCGATGCTGCGGCGGAGGGCGGGCGCGCCGTCTGCCGGCTCCGCGGACCCGCCGGGCACCCGCGCGCTCGGGCTGCTCATCGGGCCGACGGCTCGAGCCAGCGGCGCAGTCCGTCGAGGGCGGCGCGGAGGTCCTCGAAGGGCACGTGCTCGTCGTCGGTGTGGGCGAGGAGGGGGTCGCCGGGGCCGAAGTTCACGGCGGGGGTGCCGAGCTCGGCGAAGCGGGCGACGTCGGTCCACCCCTGCTTGGCGGCGACGCCCACCCCGTCGCCGAGCGCCGCGAGGAACTCGCGGGCGGCGGGGGTGTCCAGGCCCGGCAGGGCGCCGGCGGCGCTGTCGGTGACGACGATGTCCACGTCGCAGCCCTCGAGCAGCTCCCGCACGTGCGCCTCGGCCTGCGCGGGGCTGGTGTCCGGTGCGAAGCGGTAGTTCAGGGTGAGGGAGGCACGATCGGGGATGACGTTGCCGGCGATGCCGCCGCCGATGGCGACGGCGTTCAGGCACTCGCGGTACTCGAGTCCGTCGATGACGGCGCGGCGGGCCTCGTAGGCGTCGAGGCGCTGCAGGACCGGGGCGAGGTGATGGATGGCGTTGTCGCCCACCCAGTCTCGGGCCGAGTGGGCAGCGGTGCCGTGCGCGGTGACCTCGAGCTTCATGGTGCCCTTGCAGCCGCCCTCGACGCCCGCGGAGGTGGGCTCGCCGAGGATCGCGAAGTCGCCGCGCAGATGCTCGGGGTGGGTGCGGGCGATGCGGGTCAGGGAGTTGTCGACCGCGGCGACCTCCTCGTGGTCGTAGAAGAGGAAGGTGAGGTCCCGCGCGGGATCGGTCGCCTCGACGGCGACCGCGAGCAGCATCGCGACGCCGCCCTTCATGTCGCAGCTGCCGCGGCCCACGAGCTCGTCGCGGCCCTCGCGCACGCGGCGGGACGACGGCAGGTTGTCCGCCACCGGCACCGTGTCGAGGTGGCCCGCGAGGACCACGCGCTCCTCGCGCCCGAGGTCCGTGCGGGCGATGACGGTGTCGCCGTCGCGGATGACCGTGAGGTGCGGGGCGTGGGTGCGCAGCGCCTGCTCGACGGCGTCGGCGAGCGCCTTCTCGTTCCCGGAGACGGACTCGATGTCCACGATCGCGGCGGTGAGCTCGACGATGTCGGCGCGGGGATCGAGGGACGGCGCAGGGCCGGCGGGGGCGGAGCTGGAAGGCGAGGTCATGCGACCTATCGTGTCACGCGGGCAGCGCGCCGCCCCAGGCCGCGAGCCGGCGCGCGACGACCTCGGCGTGATGCAGGAGCTGCGGGGCCGTGCCGGGCTCCGCGGTGATCGCGGACCCGGGCTGGGCGGTGGAGACCGGGACGCCGACGAGCAGGCGCCGCTCGTGGACCCGCCCGTCCTTGCCGATCGGGGCGTAGAGACCGTCGACCGCGATCGAGCCCGTCGGCACGCGCCGGCCGGTGCCCCGGGAGGCCCACGAGTCCTGGCGGGCCTCTCCGCGCTCGCGCCAGGCCCGCAGCAGCGGGGAGGTGAAGGCGTTGAGCTCGACGCCCGGCAGATGCGCCTCGAGCACCCCGTCGCACACGTAGCGGCAGTCCTCGCCCGCGGTGACGACGAACCTGCCCGCCTCGTCGTCCACGTCCACGCGCATGCCCGGCCCCGTGAAGCGCACGAGCCCGGCCTCCTCGAGGGCGAGCAGCTGGCGCACGCGCAGCACGGGCGGGCCCGACGCCCAGGAGGCGAAGGCGTTGCGCAGGTGGCCGTCGATGTCGCGGGCCACGGACTCCGTGGTGTACGCGCCGAGGTCGATGAGCTGGTTGACCTGGATGCGGCATGCGGTGAGGACCCGGAAGACCAGCAGCCAGGCGGGATCCGGCTCGGCGGCCTCGCGCAGGCTGCGGCGCACCACCTCGAGGGTGCGGGCGTGCGCATCGGTGATCGGGCCGCCGCGTCGCCCGAAGGGGAACAGCATCCGCAGGATGACCGCTTCCTCGGCAAGAGCGCGGAAGCCCGAGACTACGAGGGCGCGCTGCAGCTCGGCGAGGATCAGCGGCATCACGTCGGCCTCGTGATCGAGGCCGTCGGGTCGCACGGAGAGCTCGAGCACGCGCTCGCGGGTGAGGATCCGCGGCTCGTGGGGCTCGGGGAGGTAGGGCCGCAGATCCGGCTTGGGCCGGTAGACCATGCCGGAGCGCGAGCCGACGATCAGCTGGGGCTCCCCGCCCCCGGGGATGTAGCGCAGACCCGAGGGGGCGTGCGCGTCGGGCGCGAACCTCCCGCCGGCGGCGTCGGCGAGCATGCCGATCGCGTCGTAGAAGTTCAGTCCCATGCCCTGCACGGCGACCCGCTCGCGGCCCAGCAGCGCGGAGTAGTCCACCTGGAGGGGGTTCGCGGGCGCCGCGTGCACGAGTCCGTGGCGCTCGGCAGCGTGCTCCATCACCTGGGAGCGCGGTCCGGGGGCCGTCGCGAGGTGACCGAGGGCGAGGGCGACGGCGTCCACGGTGAGCTCGGTGCCGTCCTCGAGCGCGACGCGCTGCGGGGTGCCCGGCTCGCCCGAGACGTCGAGAGCGCTGGTCCGGTGCACACGGATCCGCAGTCGGTTCGGGTCGGCGTCGGCGATGGCGCGCTCGAGCACGGCGGCGAGGTAGCGGCCGTGGGCGGCGCGGGAGGCGATGTCGGCCGGCCCCAGCCCTTCGGCGGCGAGGAAGTCGGCGAGGGTCTGCGTGTGCGGGACGGGCAGCTCGGGCCGGCACGACTCGTCGGGGTACATCGTGGTCTGGCAGGTCGCGGTGTTCATGAGCAGCACCTCGCCCTGGTCCCGCCGCCATACGTTGCCGCCGAGGCCGGCGCACGGGTCGACGAGGTGCACCTCGAGAAGGCCTTGCCAGTCGTCCCGCTGCGAGGCCGCGACCAGGCGCTCGATGATCGCGGTGCCGCGCGGGCCGGCCCCGATCACCGCGACCTCGCGGCGTCCCGCGCCGGTTCCGGCGTCGTCGGCGCGCCCGGTGGCGCCCGGCGGCGGCTCGCGGCGCTCGCGGTCCCCCGGGATCTCGCGGCGCGCGCGCTCGCCCGGCGCGGGAGCCGCGGGGCGGGTGCTCGGCGTGGGATCGGGGGCGGCGGTCATGGATCCCAGTATCGGGGTGGTCGGCCGCGGCGCGGGAACGGGACCCTCCGGGGCCACTGTGACGTTGGACCGCGCGAGCACTCCCGCGGGGGTTCGGAGTCCTACACTTCCGGAGCGCTCCGGCGCTGCCAGGCTCCCCTCTCAGGTCCGGTCCCGCAGGGACCGTCGGCCGACGGGCGCTCCTCTTACACGACGTCCCAGGAGGACCCCATGCCCGCGGAGCCCCGCGCCACAGACCCCCGCACCGCCGCCCAGGACCCGACGTCGGCCGCGGCCCGGGCCTCGACCCCGGCCGCGGGCCAGGCCCCGGACCAGGCCCCGACGCAGCCCGCCGAGCTCAGGCCGTGGCCCGCGCTGTGGTCGATGATCATCGGCTTCTTCATGCTGCTCGTGGACGGCACGATCGTCTCGATCGCAACCCCGCGGATCCAGGACGAGCTCGACGCCGACATCACCAAGGTCATCTGGGTGACCAGCGCCTACCTGCTCGCCTACGCCGTGCCGCTGCTGGTCACCGGCCGCCTCGGCGACCGCCTCGGCCCCAAGCGGGTCTACCTCGCCGGGCTCGTCGTCTTCACCCTCGCGAGCCTGTGGTGCGGACTGTCCGGCACGATCGAGATGCTGATCCTGGCGCGTGTGGTCCAGGGACTCGGCGCAGCCCTGATGACCCCGCAGACGATGACCGTCATCACCCGCATGTTCCCGCCGCAGCAGCGCGGCCCGGCCATGGCCCTGTGGGGCGCGACCGCGGGGGTCGCGAACCTCGTCGGCCCGATCCTCGGCGGTGTCCTGGTCGACGGTCTCGGCTGGGAGTGGATCTTCTTCGTCAACGTGCCCGTGGGCATCGTCGGCTTCGTCCTGGCCATGCGCCTTGTGCCGAACCTCGAGTCCCATACGCACCGCTTCGACCTGCCCGGCGTGCTGCTCTCCGCCGTCGGCATGTTCCTGGTGGTGTTCGGCATCCAGGAGGGGTCGACGTACGACTGGGGCACCATCACCGGCATCATCTCCGTCCCGCTGCTGATCGGCGCTGGGATCGTGGTGCTGGTCCTCTTCGTGCTCTGGCAGGCGAAGCAGAAGGGCGGCGAGCCGCTGCTGCCGCTGGGCCTGTTCCGCGACCGGAACTTCGCCGTCGCGAACCTCGCGATCGCCGGTGTGGGCGCCGCGATCGTGACCTTCGCGCTGCCCATCGTGCTGTGGACGCAGAACGTCAAGGGCTTCTCCCCCACCCAGTCGGCGCTGCTGCTCGCACCGATGGCGATCATCGGCGGGGGTCTCTCCCCGCTCGTCGGCAAGAATCTGCACCGCTGGAACACGCGGCTGCTCGCGGTCGTGGGCCTGGCCCTGTTCGGCCTGGGCATCGCCGCCATGGGCGTGCTCGTCATGAACGACGCCGCCTGGTACTGGCTGCTGATCCCGGGCGCCGTCATGGGCCTGGGCAACGCGGGCATGTGGGCGCCGCTGTCGATCTCCGCGACCTACGGACTCTCCCGTGCGCAGGCGGGCGCCGGCTCGGGCGTCTACAACGCGATGCGCCAGCTCGGCGCCGTGATCGGCTCCGCGGCGATCGCCGCGGTGATGGCCTCGCGCATCACCTCCGAGTTCGCGGACGCGGGCCTGGGCGGCGGATCCGGCGCGGGCAACGGCGCGAGCGACCACGCCGCCGCGGGCGGCGAGGCCGGCGCATCCTCCGGCGGCGTGCTGCCGGACATGCTGCACGCCCCGTACGCGCATGCGATGGGCGAGAGCCTGTTCCTGCCCGCGGCGATCATGGGCGTCGCGGTGATCGCGGCGCTGTTCCTCCGCAACGCCAACGCGCGGCGCTGAGGGGCCGGCGGGGCGGAGCGCCCGACAGCTCGCGGGTTCACCCGCGGGCGGCGTGCTCGCCCTCGTCGGCGACTCGACCGTCGTCCGCCGACGCACCGTCGTCGGCACGACCGTCGATCCAGGGCTCGTCTGCTGCGAGCCCGGTGAGCCGCGCGTGCTCCACCCAGCCGGCGGCGGCGGGGATCGAGCGCAGATGGGGTCCGATGACGGCGATCACCGCCGCCAATGCGCAGAGGGCGGCGAACACGCCGAGGGTCATCGGCGCGCCCGCGTGCGCCAGTCCCCAGCCCGCGATGGCGGGCGCGAGCGGCATCAGCCCCATGGCCACGAGCGCGTTGAGCGCGCCCACCCGCCCCTGCATCGACGTGGGCGTGATGTGCAGGAAGAACCCTCCGCTGCCGGCGTTCAGAGCGGGCAGCGGGAGACCCATGACCGCGTAGAGCACGGCGATCATCCACGGGGACGGGGCGAAGGGGATCGCCAGGGTGGATGCCGCCAGCACGATGAGACCGCCGATGACCACGATCCCCGTGGGCACCCGCTCGACGATCCGGGGCGCGATCACGGCGCCCATCAGGATCGAGGCGGCGAGCACCGAGGAGAGCAGGCCGATCTGCGCGGCGGGGACGCCGCGCGCAGCGAGCATGAGGGTGACGGTGAGCAGGGCGCCGTTCGAACCGAGGTTCACGAGCGCGGCCACCGCGCCGAGCTGCACCCGCACGGGCTGGGCGATGCTCCAGCGCAGGGCGTCGAGCAGGTCCCGGCCGACGTGGGAGCGGGACAGCCCTGCCGTGGACTCCGCAGGCCGAGGGCGGTAGTCGCCGCGCATCCGCAGCGTCGCGATCAACGAGCCGACGTGTCCGATCACGAGGGTGAGGGCCGGCAGTGCGAGGTGCACCGCGAGCAGTGCGCCGCTCGCGGGCCCGCTGCCCAGCTCGATCGCCGCCTCACGTCCCTCGTTGATCGAGATGGCGCGCGGCAGCTGGGCGGGCGGGACGATCTGCTTGAGCATCGCGTCCGACGCGAACCCCAGGAGCGTGCCGCGCAGTCGATGGACGAAGGCGAGGGCCGCGAGCACCGGAACGTTCGCGACGCCCCCGACGAGCACCGCGACGAGGACCGCCTGGGTGAGGATCCCGGTCGCCGAGGCGAGCAGCCGCAGCCGCCGCCGGTCGAACCGATCAGCGAGCAGACCGCCGGGGATCATGCCGATCAATCCCCCGATCCCCTCGAGCAGGCCCACGAGCCCCACGGCCGCGACCGAGCCGGTCACCGCGAGGGTGACGAGCGGGAAGGCGAAGGCCGCGATCCCCGCACCGGCGTCCAGCAGCACGTCACCCACGAGCCAGCGCCTGTACTCGGCGTTCCGCCGGAGCGGCTCGTGGGTCCCGTGGACGGTCTTCGTCGGCCGATGCATGCCGCGAGACTAAACCCGCACGCATTCTTGCGCAATAATCATTGCGCATGTGTCGGTGCGGGTTCTCTGTAGGCTCCGGGCATGAGCACCGAGGAGCAGCCCCCGTCGGCCGAGCGCCACGACGTCGCGACGCAGGAGATGCTGCGGGCGATGGCGCACCCGCTGCGCGTGGAGATCATGGAGCTCGTGGGCCGCCGCGGCACGGCCCGCGCCGCGGACCTCGCCGAGGAGATGGGTGTGGCGGCGAACGCGCTGAGCTACCACCTGCGCACCCTCGCGAAAGCGGGGGTCATCGAGGAGGCCCCCGAGGAGGCGCGCGACCGCAGGGACCGAGTCTGGCGGCTGACGCAGGCGAGTTTCTACACCGCGGATGCCGGCGGCACCGCCGAGCAGTCAGGGGACGTGCATGAGTACCGATCAGCCGCATCGGACATGAGCCTCGCAGCATTCGAATGGATCCGCAGCGGATGGGTCCGATACAGCTCGCGCTACCTCCGCGAGTCCGACCCGAGTGGGCTCGCGCATTCCCAGCTGTACGCCACCTCTCTGCGACTGGACCGCCGACAAGCTGAGGACTTCGGTCGCCGGATGGCCGCGATCGTCGAGGAGTTCAAGGCCCTGAACCGCGACGCGAACGGGCGCGAGCTCGATGGTGCCCCGGACTCTGAAGGCACTGCGGAGGAGTATCGGGCGCTCTTCACCGTGTACGGGGTCGCGCCGCGTCCGTCCGCACAGGAGGATTCCCACACCGCAGAGGGATAGGAAGCACCCGCCGCGCTCCGTAGAATCCTTCGCATGAGCACCCCCGCGAACTCCGCCGACACGACCACGCCGACGCACGCCTGGGGCATCGGCCTCGCCACCCTCGCCGCCGACGGCTCGACCCTCGACACCTGGTACCCGGCCCCTCAGCTCGGCGAGGCGCCCGCGGACCTCGAGTCCCAGCCGCTGCACGCGCAGCTCGGCGCCGCCGCCCGCGAGGACGAGGTGCGCGGCACCCGCCAGGAGGTCGTCGCCCGCGCGATCGAGCTCGCGGCCGCCCCGGCCGACACCGCCGACGCCTACCTGCGCCTGCACCTGCTCTCCCACCGTCTGATCGAGCCCAATGTGCAGAGCCTCGAGGGCCTGTTCGGCCAGCTCACCAACGTCGTCTGGACCTCCGAGGGCCCCTGCGCGGTCCCCGGCTTCGAGGAGACCCGCCTGCGCCTCATCGCCGCCGGCCGCACCCCCACCGTGTTCAGCGTCGACAAGTTCCCGCGCATGGTCGACTACGTGCTGCCCTCCGGCGTGCGCATCGGCGACGCCGACCGCGTCCGCCTCGGCGCCCACCTCGCGGACGGCACCACCGTCATGCACGAGGGATTCGTGAACTTCAACGCCGGCACGCTCGGCCACTCCATGGTCGAGGGCCGCATCTCCCAGGGCGTCGTCGTCGGCGACGGGTCCGACGTGGGCGGCGGCGCCTCCACCATGGGCACCCTCTCCGGAGGCGGCACCGAGCGCGTGCGCATCGGCCGCCGCTCGCTGCTGGGCGCCGAGTCCGGCATCGGGATCGCGCTCGGCGACGACTGCGTGGTCGAGGCCGGCCTGTACGTCACGGCCGGCACGAAGGTCTCCGTCGTCGACCCGCGCGGCGTCGAGGACGGCACCGTCGTCAAGGCGCGCGAGCTCTCCGGCATGGACAACCTCCTGTTCCGACGCAACTCCGTGACCGGCGCCGTCGAGGTCGTGGCCCGCGAGGGCCGCACCGTCGAGCTCAACGCCGCGCTGCACGCGAACTGACCCCGCGACGCCCCCGTCCGACGCCCCGCCGAGACCCGCACCGCCGAGACGACCGCCCATGGCCCGCTCCCGACGCTCCCGCTCCGGCCGCTCGCGCATGCGGCACCTCACGGTGCCCCTCGTGATGCTGCTGGTGCTGGTCTTCGTCGTCGCCGGGACGTTCTTCGCGCTGACCCGCTTCGCGTCCGTCCAGCGCAGCGGGCAGTGCACGGCGGCGGGCCTCGGGACGACGCACGAGTACACGACCGAGCGCACCGCGAACGCAGCGCTGATCAGCGCGGTCGCCGTGGACCGGGGCCTGCCGCCGCGCGCGGCGTCGATCGCGCTCGCCACGGCGTACCAGGAGTCGAAGCTGCAGAACATCGAGCACGGCGACCGCGACTCCCAGGGCCTGTTCCAGCAGCGTCCCTCGCAGGGCTGGGGCACCCAGGCGCAGATCATGGACCCGGTCCATGCGACCAACGCCTTCTACGACTCCCTCGTGAAGCTCGACTACGCCTCGATGAGCGTGAACGACGCCGCCCAGAAGGTGCAGCGCTCGGGCTATCCCGAGGCCTACGGCGACCACGAGACCGAGGGGCGGATCTTCGCCTCCGCACTCACCGGGCAGTCCGGTGCGAACCTCGTGTGCGACATCGCCGCACCTGACTCGGCGGCCTCGCCCCAGAGCGTGCAGGACGCCCTGAAGGATCAGTTCCCGCGACGCACGAAGGCCGGGACGATCTCGAGCTCTCTGGCGTCCGCCTCATCGGTCGCGACGTCCCGACCCGACGGCTCCAGTGCGACCGCCCTGGTCATCGACACGCACGGTGACACGGCGCTGGGCTGGGCGGTCGCGAACTGGTCCGTCGCCCGTGCGGCCGACGACGGCGTCGTCCAGGTCTCCTATCAGGGTCGCGCCTGGCAGCGCGAGTCCCACGACCAGGAAGCCGGCACCTGGCCGAGCGTCGACGGCGGCGACGCGGACCGCGTGGTGGTGCTCGTCGCCGGAGGGTGACTACCCTCGGGAGCATGAGCGGGAACGCGCGAGCAGCGCAGGTCCCAGCACCTCCGGACACGACGCCGCAGGTCGGAACGTCGGAAGGACGCACGGCGGACGGTCCGGCATGGGACTTCGCGAACGCCCGGACGGGCAGGCCGCCGGGCATCGACGCGATGGTCGGCTATCGCGCCCTCGACGTCCCCGAGGTGGTGCATCGCGGACTTCCCGCCTCCCGCCTGACCTTCATCCTCGCCCTCGACGCGGGCGTCGAGGCCGCATCGGGCACCGCCGGCCCGGAGGGTCTGCGCCGCGCGCAGCCGGCGCCCGTGGTCATCGGCGGCCTGCACATGACATCGAGCCTCGTACGGCAGCGGCCGTCGCAGGCCGGCATCCAGATGTCCGTCCATCCCCTCGCGGCCCGGGCACTCCTCGGAGTGCCCGCTGTCGGCCTCCCCGTGGAGGAGTTCGACGCCGCCGGCGTGCTGGGTCAATGGGCCGTCGACCTGCAGGAGCGGGTGCGCGAGGCGAGCTGCTGGCAGGAGAGGTTCGCCCTGGTCTCCGCAGGCCTCCGGCAGCGGCTCGGACAGCATGACCGCGGGCCCAGGGCCAGCGGCGGCCGCCTGCGGCCCGAGCTGCTGCGCGCCTGGTGGCTGCTCGAGCGCAGCGGCGGACGGGCCCGCATCGGCGACATCGCGGCAGACGTCGGCCTCGGCCCCCGACGGCTCGGTGCCCTGTTCCACCAGGAGCTGGGCCGCTCCCCCAAGCAGGTCGCCGGACTCATGCGCTTCGAGCGTGCGGTGGCCTCGACCGCCCGCTCCGTGCGCACCACGGGCCGTGCCGATCTGGCGTCGATCGCTGCCACCAGCGGCTACGCCGACCAAGCCCACCTGACCCGCGAGTTCAGCCGCTTCGCGGGGCTCGCGCCCGGCGCGTGGATCCGCGAGGAGTTCCGGAACATTCAAGACGGCGGCCACGGCGCGGCGGAGGATCGCCTGCATGAATGAGACACGGACACCCCCGCAGACCCACACGACCACTCCGACCACCCCAAGCACGCCGACCGCACCGACCGCACCGACCACTTCCGAGCTCACCGCGGACTCTCCCGGGGGCTCCTCCGGGCCGACGCTCTTCGCGACGTTCCGCGCCCGGGACGCCGCCGCGCTGATCGACTACCTGCAGGACGTGCTCGGCTTCGTCCTCACCGCTCGCTACGACGACGGCGAGCGCGTCGCCCACGCGGAGCTGCGCCGACCCGACGGCCGCGGCGGCGTGATGCTCGGCGACGTCCAGGAGGGCGCCGAGTGGTCCCCGGAGCCCGGCGGTGCGGGCCTCTACGTGGTCGTGGATGAGATCGATACGCTGTACGAGCGCGTGGTCGCCAAGGACGCGCAGGTCATCACGCCCCTCGCCGACACCCCGTACGGTAGCCGCGAGTTCGCGGTGCGGGACCCCGAGGGAAACATGTGGTCCTTCGGGACGTACGCGGGAGAACAGGTCCCCGCGGTCCGCGCCCCGGAGTGACCTCCGCGAGCAGCCACGGAGACAGGAGAGCGCCATGGACATCGACGCCGGCGCCGAGGCCCTGGACAGCACCGCCGACTCCGCCGCACCGTCACCGGAGATCGTCGCCCATCGCGGGGATCCTGTCGGCGCGATCGAGAACACGCGCGAGGCGATCACGCGGGCCACGGCGTCGGGCGCCCGCACGGTCGAGATCGACGTGCGGCTGACGGCCGACGGCATCCCCGTGCTGTTGCACGACCCGACGCTGGAACGGCTCTGGGGCGATCCGCGCCCGATCACGGACATCTCGCATGGGGAGCTGGCCGACCTCGCGCCGCAGATCCCCGCTCTCGTCGAGGCGCTGCGGGTCGTGGCTCCCGCCCGACTGCTCATCGACATGCCGGACGCGTCACCGGCCGCCGCGAGCGCCGTGGCCGTGGCCGACGCGCGCCGGGGCGCCCCGCAGCTCCCGCCGCCCGCGTGGTGCGGCGATCTCACGGCCCTGCGCATCATCCGCGATGCCGATGCCGAGGCGGAGATCTGGATGACCTGGAAGGAGGACGGCATGCCCTCGCGCGATCTCGTGGAGAGCCTGCGACCTCGCTTCTGGAACCCCGAGCACAACAGGGTCACGGCCCGCAGCGCGGCTGCCGCGCGCGCCCTGGGCATGGAGGTCTCGTGCTGGACGGTCGACGACCCCGCGCGCGCCAAGGACCTGGCCGCCCTCGGGGTCCGCGCGATCATCTCCAACCGCGCCGCGAAGGTCAGGGACGAGTTCGCCGACGGGCGGTCTGGAAGCCCGGCGCAGGTCTAGCCGGCTCGGGCCTGGGCCCGGCTCAGGTCCCCAGCCGAGCCGAGGCTCTTCGCACCGCCGACGGCCTTCGATGTCACGGAGCGGCATATAGCGGACGCCTCTGCCATATATGGCAGAGGCGTCCGCTATATGCCGCTGGGCGACAGGTCAGCGCCGCGGCAAGGGCCAGTGCAGCAGTCTCGGGCAACGGGACATCAGCCCCGTCGAGGTGCGACGACCCCAGCGCAGGTGCCCACACCCCGCGACCGGCCGCGTGGCCCCGACCCGCTCAGTGGTCCTGGCGGCGCTCCTGGGCGACGCGCTCCTGCTGGGCGCGGCGCTCGGCCTCGAGCTCGGCCTGGAGCTGCTCGAGGCGGATCTCGGTAGTGCCGGTGCGCTCGGGCATCGGGGCGTACTCGCGCAGCTCGGAGCCGGTGTAGATCTGGCGGGGACGGCCGATCTTCGTCTCCGGGTCGTGGATCATCTCGTTCCACTGCGCGATCCAGCCCGGCATGCGGCCGATCGCGAAGAGCACCGTGAACATCTGCGTGGGGAAGCCCATCGCCTTGTAGATGATGCCGGTGTAGAAGTCGACGTTCGGGTAGAGCTTGCGCTCCACGAAGTAGTCGTCCTTGAGCGCGATCTCCTCGAGCTGCATGGCGAGGTCGAGGCGCTCGTCGTGGATGCCCAGGCGCTCCAGGACGTCGTCGGCGATCTTCTTGACGAACTTCGCGCGCGGGTCGTAGTTCTTGTAGACACGGTGCCCGAAGCCCATCAGGCGGATGCCGTCCTCCTTGTTCTTCACGCGCTCCATGAAGTCCTTGGGATCCATACCGCGCTCGCTGATCTCGTCGAGCATCTCCATCACGGCCGCGTTCGCGCCGCCGTGGGCGGGGCCGGAGAGGGCGCCGATGCCGGCGGAGATCGAGGTGAAGAGGTTGGCCTGCGCGGAGCCGACGAGCCGCACGGCGGAGGCCGAGCAGTTCTGCTCGTGGTCGGCGTGCAGGATGAGCAGCTGCTCGAGCGCACGCACCACGACCGGGTCGGCGATGTACTTCTCGACGGGGAACCCGAAGGTCAGGCGCAGGAAGTTCTCGATGAGGGAGAGCTGGTTGTCCGGGTACAGGAGCGCGTGGCCCTTGCTGACGCGGTAGGCGTAGGCCGCCATCGTGGGGACCTTCGCGAGCAGGCGGTAGCTGCTCAGGCGCACCTGGTCCTCGTCGAACGGGTCGAGGGAGTCCTGGTAGAAGGTCGAGAGCGCGGAGACGCCGGCCTGCATGACGGCCATCGGGTGGGCGTCGCGGGGGAAGCCGTCGAACAGGCTCTTGAAGCGCTCGTCGAGCAGGGTGCGCCGCTCCACGGAGGACACGAAGTTCTCGAGCTGCCCCTGGGTGGGCAGCTCGCCGTTGATGAGCAGGTAGGCGACCTCGAGGTAGCTGGAGTGCTCGGCGAGCTGCTCGATCGGGTAGCCGCGGTAGCGCAGGATTCCCTCGTCGCCGTCGATGTAGGTGATCGACGACTTCGTGTTCGCCGTGTTCATGAAGCCCGGGTCGTAGGTGACGTCGCCGGTCTGCTTGCGCAGCGGGGCGATGCTGATGCCGCTGTTGCCCTCGACGGCCTCGACGAAGGGAAGGTCCAGATCCTGGTCGCGGTGGGTGAGGCGGGAGGTCGGCGTCGCGTTGTTCATGTGCTCTCCGTTGTGCATCGGCGTCGGTGGGGGCCGACGGGCGACCCTGGGTCGTGCGGCGGGACGCGAGGGGCGTCCCGATGGTCGTGCGGTGGGGCGCGCGGTGCGTCCCGGGGGTTGGTCCGGTCCGGGGACCGGTGCGGTCGGGGTCAGGTGCGGGTCCGGGCCGGGGCCGGCGCGGCCCTCGGGTCCCGGTGGCGGATCAGCGGCGGGTGAGCCGCTCGACCGCGGCGGAGATCCGTTCGTCGCTCGCGGTCAGTGCGATGCGGACGAAGCGCTCCCCCGCCTCACCATAGAACATTCCGGGGGCGGTGAGGATTCCCAGCTTCGCGAGCTCATGGACGCTGGCCATGGAGTCCTCGCCGAAGGTGGTCCAGAGGTACAGCCCGGCGCGCGACCCGTGGATCTCGCCGCCGAAGCCCTCGACGGCCTCGCGCAGCGCGGTGCGGCGGGCGCGGTAGACGCCGTGCTGGGCGCGCACGGCGTCGTCGTCTGCCAGAGCGGCCGTCATGGCGACCTGCACGGGGGTGGGCAGCATCATCCCGGCCTGCTTGCGGATGGCGGTGAGCTCACCCACGAGCTCCGGGTCGCCGGCGACGAACGCCGCCCGGTAGCCCGCGAGGTTCGACTGCTTCGAGAGCGAGTACACGCAGAGCAGCCCGGTGAGGTCGCCGCCGTGCACGCGCGGATCCAGGATCGAGGGCACCTCCTCGACGTCCCAGGGCAGCAGGGCGTAGCACTCGTCGGAGGCGATGATGATGCCCCGCTCGCGCGCCCAGGAGACGATGCTGCGCAGCTGGGAGACGTCCAGGACCTCGCCGGTCGGGTTCCCCGGGGAGTTCAGCCACAGCAGGCCGATCCGCCCGAGGTCCTCGGCGGGGATCGCGGCATCGCCCTCGGCGGCCAGGCGCTCCATGTCGACGGGCACGCTGCGGGCGCCCACGAAGCGCGCCCCCATGTCGTAGGTCGGGTAGGCGACGTGCGGGAAGGCGACGGCGCCGTCCGCCCCGATGCCGAGCTGGAAGGGCAGGTGGGCGACGAGCTCCTTGGAGCCGACGGTCGGCAGCACGTGCTCGTGGCCGATGCCCGCAGCGCCTGCGGAACCACCGTCGGACCCGCCGTCGGACCCCGCTCCGGCGCCGGCTCCGCGGCGCCTCACCACGAAGTCCACGAGCGCATCGCGCAGGGCCGCGGTGCCGACGGTGGTCGGGTACCCGTGGGCGTCGGACGCCTCGCGCAGTGCCTGCTGCACGCGCTCGGGGGTCGGGTCCACGGGCGTGCCGACGGACAGGTCGACGAGTCCGCCCGAGTGGGCGCTCGCCGCGCGCTTGGCCTCCGCGAGGGAGTCCCAGGGGAAGGCGGGCAGGCGCGCGGCCAGGGGCTCGCGCGGGGCCGACGGGCGGTGCTGCGCCATCAGATCCTTCTTTCCAGACTGCGTTCCGGGCCGCTCGGCGCAGAGGTCGCCTTACGCGTCTCCGCGCAGGGTCGCTTCACGCGTCGTTCGGGTTCGGCGGGAGCGCCTCGATGAGCGGATGGTCCTTGTCGATGACGCCCATCTTCGCAGCGCCGCCGGGGGCGCCGAGCTCGTCGAAGAACTCGACGTTGGCTTTGTAGTAGTCGGCCCACTCGTCCGGGAGGTCGTCCTCGTAGTAGATCGCCTCGACCGGGCAGACGGGCTCGCAGGCGCCGCAGTCCACGCATTCGTCGGGCTGGATGTACAGCGACCGGGTGCCCTCGTAGATGCAGTCCACGGGGCATTCGTCCACGCATGCCCTGTCCTTCACGTCCACGCAGGGCAGGGCGATGACGTACGTCATGCAGCGATCCTTCCAGGGCAGGGACCGGACGACGGCCGGGTCTGTGCCCGCTCCCGGCCCCGGCCGGGAGCGGGCGGGGCGCCGCAGCGGGGGCCGACGCGATGGTCCCAGGATGTTCTCGGGCTCCCGGGGCGAGGGAGCCGTCCCCATCATGTCACCGTCGCCCGTGTCTGCGGGGCCCACGGCCCGCCCTCCGGCGCGCAGGTGACGAGGTCGACATCGCGGCCGGACCCGCCGATAGCCTGGAGCCATGGCCCAGGAGCATTCCCCGGATCCGGCAGCGGGCGCGACGCCCGGCGATGCGCCGGACACCGCCGACCCGATCGCGCCTCCTGCTCCCGCGCGGAGACCCCGTCCGGGGTGGGCGCCGTTCCTCCAGGTGGGGACCCGCGTGGTGGTGCGCTATGCGATCGACCGCAGCGCGTCGCCGCACGGCGAGGGGATGACCGATGCGCTGGGAGTGATCGAGGACGCCGACGAGGACACCCTCACGATCGCGACCAAGCGCGGCAGCGACCGGGTGGTGCGGGGTCTCGTCACCGCCGCCAGGCCGGTGCCCGATCCTCCCCGCCGCCGCGGTGGCGCAGGGCGCTGAGCAGGTAGCCGGCACCGGCGATCAGGTGCAGCAGCACGCCGACCCAGACGAGCACGCGCAGCGCCGGGATCGCGGCGGGCAGCCACGCGGCCGCGGCGGCCAGCAGGAACACGGCCGACATCAGCACCGCGGTGCGCGCCTTGCCGATGCGCGATACGGGCAGCGCGCCCCCGGCGGCGGTGCGGCCGGCGAGGGCGAGCAGCACGATGTCCACGAGGGCGATCACGCCCAGCGGGATCCACGAGAGGACGCCGGCGAGGGCGAGCGAGAGCACCACGCCCACGAGCCCCAGGCGGTCGGCGATCGGGTCGATGATCGCGCCGGTGCGGCTGGTCTGGTGCAGAGCGCGGGCCAGCAGCCCGTCGACCCAGTCCGTGAGCGCCCAGACGAGCAGCAGGACCACCGCGAGCGGGTCGGGGCCGCCGTCCACCAGCAGCACGCACACCGGCAGGAGCAGCAGGAAGCGCAGCAGGGTGACCGCGTTGGGGATCGTCGCCCAGTCCGGGCGCCGTGTCCCGTGGGGCGCGGCAGTGCGACGAGGGTCGAGGGCCTCCACGCCCGCTCAGACCCGTCGGCCGGCGGAGCCCGCCGAGCCCGAGCCGCCAGTCGTGCTAGAGCCTCTCGCCGTGCTCGAGACGCCCGCCGAGCCCGAGCCGCCCGTCGGACGACCCCGACGCGAGGCGAGGTGCTGGATGCCCAGGAACACGAAGGGCACCGCGATGCCGATGCCCTGCACGATCCACCCGGAGATCTGCGCCTTCTGCGCGATGACGGCGGGCATCAGCACTCCCCCGCCGGGGCTGGTGCCCGCGAAGGGGAGCACCATCAGGCCCCAGACGCAGCCGAGCACCACCACGGGCAGCCGTGCACCGGTCGCGGCCCACAGGAAGGTCGCGGCGGCGAACTGGAAGACGGCGCCGAACACGAGCCCCACGGGCAGCTCGACGCCCGCGACCGTCAGCTCCAGGCGGTGCATCGTCACCAGCAGGAGCACGGAGACCACAGCCACCACGATCGCGGCGATGACCTGGGAGACCCTGGCCGCGATCGAGGCGGTCTCCGGCGCCGTGCGCGCGGGGCCCCCCGGCGCCGTGCGCACGGGGGTGCCCGGCGACGTGCGTCCGGAGGGGCCGGGGGTCACGCGGTGCCCTTGGTCTTTCCGCGCTGCTTGGAGCGCTCCTGGGCGCTGAGGGCGACCTTGCGGATGCGGACGATCTCGGGGGTGACCTCGACGCACTCGTCCTGGTTCGCGAACTCGAGGGACTCCTCGAGGGTGAGCTTGCGCGGCGGCACGAGGTTCTCGAACGCCTCGGAGGAGGCTGCACGCATGTTCGTCAGCTTCTTCTCCTTGGTGATGTTGACGTCCATGTCCTCGGCGCGCGAGTTCTCGCCGACGATCTGGCCCTCATAGACCTCGCTCGTGGGCTCGACGAAGAACGAGCCGCGCTCCTGGAGGTTGATCATCGCGTACGGCGTCACGACGCCGGCGCGGTCGGCGACCAGCGAGCCCGAGGTGCGGAACTCGATGTGGCCCATCCAGGGCTCGAACCCGTCGGCGTAGGAGGAGGCGATGCCGTTGCCGCGGGTCTCCGTGAGGAAGCGGGTGCGGAAGCCGATGAGGCCGCGCGAGGGCACCAGGAACTCCATGCGGACCCAGCCGGAGCCGTGGTTGCTCATGGTCTCCATGCGGCCCTTGCGGGAGGCCATCAGCTGGGTGACGGCGCCCAGGTACTCCTCGGGCACGTCGATGGTCATCCGCTCGACGGGCTCGCAGGTCTTGCCGTCGATCTCGCGGGTCAGCACGCGGGGCTTGCCCACGGTGAGCTCGAAGCCCTCGCGGCGCATCTGCTCGACGAGGATCGCGAGCGCGAGCTCGCCGCGGCCCTGGACCTCCCAGGCGTCGGGACGCTCGGTGGGGAGGATCTTCAGGGACACGTTGCCCACGAGCTCGGCGTCGAGGCGGTCCTTGACCTGGCGGGCGGTGAGCTTGTGGCCCTTGCCGTTCTTGCCGGCCAGCGGCGAGGTGTTGATGCCGATGGTCATGGAGATCGCCGGGTCGTCGACCGTGATCAGCGGCAGCGGCCGCGGGTCCTCGACGTCGGTGAGGGTCTCGCCGATCATGATCTCGGGGATGCCGGCGACCGCGACGATGTCGCCCGGGCGGGCCGTGCGGGTCATGGGCTCGCGGGCGAGGCCCTTGGTCTCCAGCAGCTCGGTGATCTTCACGGTCTTCGTCTCGCCGTGGCGGGTGCACCAGGCGACCTGCTCGCCCTTGGTGAGCTCGCCGCTCTTGACGCGCAGCAGGGCGAGGCGGCCCAGGAACGGCGAGGCGTCGAGGTTCGTGACGTGGGCCTGCAGCGGCATCTCGTCGTCGAAGCTCGGCGCGGGGATCGACTCGATGATCGTCTTGAACAGGGGCTCCACGTTCTCGGACGCCGGGAGCTCGCCGTCGGCCGGCTGCTCGAGATCGGCGCGGCCGGCCTTGCCCGAGGCGTAGACGACCGGCACGTCGAGGACGGCATCCAGATCGAGGTCCGGGACCTCGTCGGAGAGGTCGGAGGCCAGGCCCAGCAGCAGGTCGGTCGACTCGCCGACGACCTCCTCGATGCGGGCGTCGGGACGGTCCACCTTGTTGACCACGAGGATCACGGGGAGCTTCGCGGCCAGTGCCTTGCGCAGCACGAAGCGGGTCTGCGGGAGCGGGCCCTCCGAGGCGTCCACGAGGAGCACCACGCCATCGACCATCGAGAGGCCGCGCTCGACCTCTCCGCCGAAGTCGGCGTGGCCGGGGGTGTCGATGACGTTGATGGTGATGCCGTCGGGCTCGCCGTTCGCCGCCGCCGACGGTCCGTGATACCGGATCGCGGTGTTCTTGGCGAGGATCGTGATGCCCTTCTCGCGCTCGAGCTCACCGGAATCCATGGCGCGGTCGTCGTGCTTGTCGCGCTCGCCGAGCGCGCCGCCCTGCGTGAGCATGGCATCCACGAGGGTGGTCTTGCCGTGGTCGACGTGGGCGACGATAGCGACATTGCGCAGGTCGGTGCGGTGCTGGAGGGACATGCGGAGGCTGCTCGATTCGTCGTCGGTAGGCGGCGCACTCCTCACGCCGTCGCCCCGCGGCATTCCCGGCAGCGGCCCCTGCGAGGAGGCTCGTGCACGGGTGTCCGGGGCGTGCGGACACGATGCGCCGGAGAGATTCTACCGTCCGACGGGGCCGATCCCGAGGTGCGCTTGGACACGCCGTGCCGAGGCGCCGACGGCAGGCCCCGCGCCAGAGCCCACGCCAGGGCCCACGCCAGGGCGCACGCAGACGGCCCGCCGCCTCCTCGCGGAGCGCGGCGGGCCGTCTGCGGTGCCGCACGGGGCGGCGGGAGCGGATCGGGCTCGGCCAGGATCAGACGTGCCCGGCGCCGCTGAAGGGATCCTCGGGGTCCCCGCCGAGCGGGTGGTGGCCGTCGGTCCCCTCCCGATCATCGCCCCGCGCGCCGTCGGCCTCGGGGACGTCCGTGTCGACGTCCACCTCGATGGTCTCCGCTCCCGCGAGCGGGATCGAGCCGCCGGGGATCGCCGCGAGCAGGCGCTTGGTGTACTCCTGCTGCGGGTCGTGGAAGACCTCATCGGTCGAGCCGTGCTCGACGACGCGACCCTTCTCCATGACCACGGTGTGATCGGCGATCTGGCGCACGACGGCGAGGTCGTGGGTGATGAACAGGTAGGACAGTCCCAGCTCGGACTGCAGGTCGTTGAGCAGGTGCAGCACCTGGTCCTGGACCAGCACGTCGAGGGCGGAGACGGCCTCGTCGCACACGACGACCTCGGGATCCAGGGCCAGTGCACGCGCGATCGCGATCCTCTGGCGCTGGCCTCCCGAGAGCTCGTTGGGATAGCGGCGCATCATCGAGGCAGGCAGGGCGACCTTGTCGAGCAGGTCGCGGACCTTCGCCTCACGGGACGCCGCGTCCCCGATGCCGTGCAGACGCAGCGGCTCCTCGATCGTGCGGAAGATCGAGTACATCGGGTCGAGGGTCCCGTAGGGGTTCTGGAAGATCGGCTGCACGCGGCGGCGCAGCGCCATCATCTCCTTCCCCTTCATCCCGGCGATGTCCTGGCCCTCGAACAGCACCCGGCCCGACGTGGGCTCGAGCAGGCGGAGCACCATCTGGGCGACGGTCGACTTCCCGGAGCCGGACTCCCCGACGATCGCCGTGGTCGTGCCGCGGCGCAGGTCGAAGGAGACGTCGTCGACGGCGGTGAAGGGGGTCGTCCTCCACGGCACCTTCCCGCGCAGCGGGAACACCTTGGTGAGGTTCTGGACGCTGATCACCGTGTCCTCGCGGGTGCGCTGCGCATCGGCGCCACGCCCTGCGCCTCCGGCGGGGCCGGCCCCACTGGCAGGGACGTCCCCGCCGGCAGGGGCATCCCCGTCGGTCGCCCTCTCGGACACCGCGACCGATCCGCCGGCCTCACCGTGCGCCGACTGGCCCGTCGCGTCCTGTGCCTCGCCGTTCTTGGTCGAGACCAGTCGCCGCGAGGCCAGCGAGGGCGCCGCGGCGATCAGCCGCTTCGTGTACGGGTGCTGCGGGTCCTGGAGGATCTGCAGCGCGGGGCCCGATTCGACGATCTGACCCTTGTACATCACGACCAGGTGCTGGGCGCGCTCGGCGGCCAGGCCCAGGTCGTGGGTGATCAGCAGCACCGCG
Source organism: Brachybacterium sp. ACRRE (assembly GCF_022346485.1). Lineage (NCBI taxonomy): Bacteria > Bacillati > Actinomycetota > Actinomycetes > Micrococcales > Dermabacteraceae > Brachybacterium > Brachybacterium sp. ACRRE. The sequence continues at coordinate 90,896 of NZ_JAKRMO010000006.1, forward strand.
ACGCCGAGCTCGGCGGTCAGGGTGTCGAGGTGGTCGAGGATCTGCTGCTGGACGGTGACGTCCAGGGCGCTCGTCGGCTCGTCGGCGATGAGCAGTCGCGGCCTCGCGGCGAGGCCCATGGCGATCAGGGCGCGCTGGCGCATGCCGCCGGAGAACTCGTGCGGATACTGGCCGGCGCGGCGCTCGGCGTCGGGCAGCCCCGCCTCCTCGAGCAGCTCGACGGTGCGCTTCGTGGCCGCGGCGCCCTTGGCGACGCCGTTGGCGGCGAGCGCCTCGTCGATCTGGGAGCCGACCTTCCACAGCGGGTTGAGGTTGCTCATGGGGTCCTGCGGGACCAGTCCGATCTCGCTGCCGCGCAGGGCGCGGATCTGGCCGAGCGGCACGGAGGTGATGTCCTTGCCGTCGAAGCGGATCGAGCCGCCGGTGACCTTGCCGTTGGACGGGAGCAGCCGGGCGATGCTCATCGCCGTGGTCGACTTGCCCGAGCCGGACTCGCCGACGATCGCGACGGTCTCGCCCGGATAGACCTCGAGGTTGGCGCCGCGCACGGCGTGCACGGGGCCGCTGCCGGTCGAGAACGTGATGTCGAGGTCGCGGATCTCGAGCAGCGCGCCGGCCTCGGCGCTGGCGGGCTGATCGCCCGTTCGGGGTGCAGTGGTGGCGCTCATCGCTTCCTCGCCTTGGGATCCAGGGCGTCGCGGACGGCGTCGCCGAGCATGATGAAGCTCAGCACGCAGATCGCGAGCGCCACTGACGGGTAGAACAGCATCATCGGGTTGTTGCGCAGCGCGGGCTGGGCGTCCGAGATGTCGCTGCCCCACGAGATCGAGCCGTTGCCGAGCCCGAGGTAGGACAGGGTCGCCTGGGCGACGATGAACACGCCCAGGTTCACGGTGGCCGTGACGATCACCGGGGCGATCGCGTTGGGCAGCACATGCTTGGCGAGGTTCGTGAGCTTCCCCGCGCCCAGGGCGGTCGAGGCGGTCACGAAGTTCTGGCTCTTGACCGAGAGCACGGCGCCGCGGGTGATGCGGGCGATGTTCGTCCACCCGAAGACCGCGAGGATCAGGGCGATCGTGAAGGTGCTGACCCCGCTGCTGAGAGCGGTGAACGCGACGATCGCGCCGAGCACGAGCGGCAGCGCGAAGAAGATCTCGGTGACGCGGGAGAGGACCTCGTCGATCCAGCCGCCCACGTAGCCGGCGAAGGCGCCGATGACCACGCCGATGACGGTCGAGATGACCATGGCGAAGAAGCCGACGCTCAGCGAGGTGCGCGTGCCGTAGAGGATGCGCGCCCAGACGTCGTACCCCTGGACGGTGGTGCCCAGCAGGTGGCCGTCGCCCGGCTTCTGGTTGGAGACGCCGAGGTCGCCCTTGGTGGGGTCGAAGTCGGTGAAGAGCCCGGGGAACGCCGCGATGAACAGCAGCAGGAGGATCAGCAGGGCGGAGATCACGAACACGGGGTTGCGGATCAGGTTGTGCGCGGCCTCGCCCCACATGGAGCGGGGCGCGGCGGTGGTGTCCACCGCGTCGACCTCGCGCAGCGGCGTCTCGTCCAGGGGCGCGACGAAGTGCTCGTCGGCCGGACGCAGGGTGCGGGGGCTGTGATCACTTCGCATGGCGGATCCTCGGGTCGAGCACGGCGTAGAGCAGGTCCACGATGAGGTTGGTGAGCAGGAAGATCATCACCATGATCGTGACCACGGAGACGATCACGGGACTCTCGGACTTGTTGATCGCCTGGTAGAGCACCGATCCGATGCCGTGGATGTTGAAGATGCGCTCGGTGACGATCGCGCCGCCCATGAGGGAGCCGAGGTCGGCGCCGATGAACGTCACCACGGGGATCAGCGAGTTGCGCATGATGTGCTTGGAGATCACGCCGGTGCGCGAGAGCCCCTTGGCGGTCGCGGTGCGCACGTGGTCGGCCGTCGCGACCTCGGTGATCGAGGTGCGGGTCAGCCTCAGCACGTACGCGAAGGAGACGACGCCGAGCACGAACCCTGGCAGCAGGAGGTTCTGGAGGCTCGCGTCGCGTCCGACGTTCACGGGCACCACCCCGAGCTTCACGCCGAGGGTGAACTGGGCGACGAAGCCGATCACGAAGGTGGGGACCGCGATCACCAGCAGCGAGACCATGAGCAGCGTGGTGTCGATCCAGGTGCCCTTCTTGAGGCCCGAGATGACGCCGGCGACGATGCCCAGGATGGTCTCGAAGACCACCGCGATGATCGCGAGGCGGAAGGTCACGGGGAACGCGTCGCGGATCTGCTCGATGATCGGTCGGCCGTTGAAGCCGACGCCGAAGTCGCCGCGCACCACCTTCCCGACGTAGATCAGCCACTGCACGATGAGCGGCTTGTCCAGGTTGTACTGCGATCGGAGCTGCTCCTGCACGGCCGGCGAGAGGGGCTTGTCGCCCATGATCGCCTGGATCGGATCGCCGCCCGCGTAGAACGCCATGACGTAGATCAGCAGGGTCGCACCGAGGAAGACGGGGATCATCTGCAGCAGTCGCCGCCCGATGTACCAGATCACTGGGTCACCTCAGGTTGATGGGAGAGGACGACGATCGCCGTCCCGGGGGAAGTCGGCCGGAGCGCTCGCGCGGGGCCGCTGACGCCCGTGTCCGGGCCGACGCGGGACCGGGCCGGTGGGGCCGGCCGACGCGGGGCCGGGCCGACGTGGGGGCCGGGCCGGTCCCGGTGGTCCTGGACGGACCTCGGGGCGGGAAGGGCTCCGTGCCCCTCCCGCCCCGGCATCAGCGGATGCGCGCAGCTCCGTCGATCACTTGGTGATCGCGTAGTACAGCGGGACGGTGTCCCAGCCGTACTTCACGTCGGAGACGTTCTCGGAGAAGCCGCCGAAGGTGTTCTGGTACCACAGCGGGATCGCCGGCAGGTCCTCCATGAGGATCGCCTCGGCCGCCTTGTACTTCTCGATCGCGGCGTCCTCGTCGGCCGCCGAGAGGCCCTCCTTGAGCAGATCGTCGAACTCGGGGTTCTTGTAGTCGCCGTCGTTCGAGCCCTTGCCGTCGGCCGCGGCCGAGGAGTAGAGGGGGCCCAGGAAGTTGTAGGCCGAGGGGTAGTCGGCCTGCCACCCGGAGCGGAACGCGCCCTTGAGCTCGCGCTTGGTGATCTGCTCGCGGAAGTCGCCGAAGGCCGGGAACGGCTTGCCCTTGGCGGTGATGCCCAGGGTGTTGGCGATCGAGTTGCACACGGCGTCGACCCAGTCCTTGTGCGGGGCGTCGGCGTTGTAGGCCAGGGTGAACTCACCCTTGAAGGGCTGCTTCTTCTCCGCCTCGGCCCAGAGCTTCTTCGCCTCGGCCTCGTCGAACTCGAGCACCTCGGCGCCCGGGATGTCCTTCTGGCCGCCGCCGGGGATCACCGGGGCGATGAAGTCCGTGGCGGGGGTGCGGGTGCCGTAGAAGAGCTTGTCGCAGATCTGCTTGCGGTTGATCGCGCGGGAGATGGCCTTGCGGCGCAGCGTGCCGGCCTCGCCCGAGAAGTTCGGGTCGTTCTGGGCGATCGTGAAGGACTGGAAGACGGCGCCGGGATCGTTGACCGCGCGGTCGCCCAGGGTGTCCTGGTAGCTCGACAGGGCCGAGGTCGGGATGAGGTCGGTGACGTCGACCTCGCCGGACTCCAGGTCGCCGTACATGGTGTCGTCAGACGAGTAGATCGTGAAGGTCACGCCGGCGTTCTTCGCCTTGCGGGGACCGTCGTACTTGTCGTTGGGGACGAGCACGATCTGCTGGTCGTGGTCCCAGGTGTCGACCATGTAGGGGCCGTTGGAGACCGGCTTCTCGCCGAAGGCCTTGGTGTCGTCGTAGAACGACTCGGGCAGCGGCGAGTAGGCGCTGTAGCCGAGGCGGTTCGGGAAGTCGGACTGCTCGGAGACGAGCTTGACGGTGAAGGTCAGGTCGTCGACGACCTTGAGGCCCGAGAGGGTCTCCTTGCCGGTGGCCTTGTCGGCGCTGACCTTGTCGAAGCCCTCGATGGGCTCGAAGAAGCTCTGGCTCAGCTGGGCGTTCTTGGTATTCGCGCCGAAGTTCCAGGCGTCGACGAACGACTTCGCGGTCACGGGCGAGTCGTCGGAGAACTTCTGGCCGTCCTTGACCTTGATGGTCCAGGTCTGGTTGTCGTCGGACTCGATCGAGTCGGCGACGTCGTTCTCGACCGTGCCGTCGGCCTTGTAGTACACGAGGCCCGCGAAGACCGAGGTGATGATGCGGCCGCCGCCCACCTCATTGGTGTTGGTCGGGATCAGCGGGTTCTGGGGCTCGGTCTCGTTGGCGTAGACCGGATCGCCCGAGCCGCCGCCGGAGCCGCCGTCGCCGCTGTCGCTCCCGCCGCCGCAGGCGGACAGGGCGAGGGCGGCGGTGCCGGCGGCACCGGTGCCGAGGATCATCGAACGTCGCGAGATGGACATGGACACTCCTTAGTGTCATGGGATGCCGCGGCCGCGTCTGCGGTCGGATCTCCGTACGGGGTCGCGCTCTGGGGATCCGCGAGGATCGTGGCGCGCATCCTCCAGTGTGCACGACGTGACGGGGTGCATAGCGCAAGAAGTGTCCATCCATTGGTCACGATACGGTCACTGCCCCGTCCGTCCGTCGATGCCGGGGAGATGCCGGGGAGCAGGCTGAGAGGACTGAGTTCCCACATCCGGCCTCCTCGCCTCGCACGTGCGCCCCCTCGCGAGCGACAATGGGGCCATGACTTCCGCACAGAACACGCAGACCCCGCAGGACGCGCCCGTCGACCCCACGACGACGGACGCCTGGGAGCAGCTCCTCGCGCACGACGAGTCGCTCGACGGCTCGCTGCGCGAGTGGTTCGACGAGGACCCGCAGCGCGCGGAGCGCCTCACCCACGACGCCGCCGACCTGCACGTGGACCTCTCCAAGAACCTCGTGACCCCCGAGACCGTGGAGCTCCTGCTGCACCTCGCCGAGGAGACCGGCGTGCTCGCGCGCCGCGACGCGATGTTCGCCGGCGAGCACATCAACACCACCGAGGACCGCGCCGTGCTGCACACCGCGCTGCGCCGCCCCGAGGGCGCCTCCCCCGAGCTCGTCGTCGACGGCCAGGACGTCGACCACGACGTGCACGAGACCCTCGCGCGCATCTACGACTTCGCCCGCAAGGTCCGCTCGGGCGAGTGGACCGGCGTGACCGGCAAGAAGATCGAGACCGTCGTGAACATCGGCATCGGCGGCTCCGACCTGGGCCCCGTCATGGTCTACGAGGCGCTCAAGCCGCTCGCCCAGGAGGGCCTGCAGGCGCGCTTCATCTCCAACATCGATCCGACCGACGCGTACGAGACGACCGCGGACCTCGACCCCGAGACGACCCTGGTCATCGTCGCCTCGAAGACCTTCACGACGCTCGAGACGATCACCAACGCGCGCCTGGTGCGCGAGTGGCTGCTCGCGGGACTGCGCGAGAACGCCGGACTCACCGCCGAGCAGGAGAAGGAGGCCGTGGCCAAGCACTTCGTCGCGGTCTCGACCGCGCTCGACAAGGTCGAGGCCTTCGGCATCGACCCCTCCAACGCCTTCGGCTTCTGGAACTGGGTGGGCGGCCGCTACTCCGTGGACTCCGCGATCGGCACCGTGCTCGCCACGGTCCTGGGCCCCGAGGCCTTCGAGGAGCTGCTCGCCGGCTTCCACGCGATGGACGAGCACTTCCGCACCGCCCCCGCCGCGCAGAACGTGCCGCTGCTCATGGGCCTGCTGAACATCTGGAACGTGAACTTCCTGGAGGCCGAGACCCACGCGGTCCTCCCCTACTCCCAGTACCTGCACCGCTTCCCCGCCTACCTCCAGCAGCTGACCATGGAGTCCAACGGCAAGTCGGTGCGCTGGGACGGCTCCACCGTGGTCACCGAGACCGGCGAGGTCTTCTGGGGCGAGCCCGGCACCAACGGGCAGCACGCCTTCTACCAGCTGATCCACCAGGGCACCCGGATCATCCCCGCGGACTTCATCGCCTTCGCGAACCCCGTGCGCCCGCTCAAGGACGGCGAGCAGGACGTGCACGAGCTGTTCCTCGCGAACTTCTTCGCGCAGACCAAGGCCCTGGCCTTCGGCAAGACCGAGGAGGAGGTGCGCGCCGAGGGCACCGAGGGACAGCTCGTCGCCGCCCGCATGTTCTCCGGCGACCGGCCGTCGACCTCGATCATGGCGCCCTCGCTCACCCCGAGCGTGCTGGGCCAGCTCATCGCCCTGTACGAGCACATCACCTTCGTGGAGGGCTCCGTGTGGGGCATCAACTCCTTCGACCAGTGGGGTGTGGAGCTCGGCAAGCAGCTCGCCAAGGACCTCGCTCCGGCCGTCGCCGGCGACGATGCCGCCATCGACGCCCAGGACTCCTCGACCGCCGAGCTGATCCGCTACTACCGGGACCACCGCACCGTCTGATCCCGGCCCCGACGTCGGCGCCCGGCGTCGGGGCCCGGCACCCGGCCGGCGGACCGGCGGAAGCACCCCGAGAAGTACGAAATCGTTGCCATGAGCACTCTTGGCAACGATTTCGTACTTCTCGCCGGTTCGAAGGCAATGCGCCCGTCGTGCCGACGGCCGGCGCCCCGGTCGACTGGCCTCCCGGCCGGCAGATGTCCCTCGAGTGGTACGAAACGGTTGCCATGAGCGCTCATGGCAACCGTTTCGTACCACTCGCCGTTTCGAGGGGCACGGCGCACCATGCCCGGCACCCCGGGGCCCCGGCGCCCCGCCTCCCGACTCCGGGCGCTGCGACTCCCCATCCCCC
>NZ_JAKRMO010000070.1:0-19717 GCF_022346485.1 Brachybacterium sp. ACRRE
CGGAAGAACATCTGTTGGCCCCCGCTCCCCCGCGCCTCGCATGCTGATCGGGACGTTCCACCCGACAGAGAGGTCGCATCGTGCCGACATCGCTTCCCCAGCTGATCACCGAGGACCACGTGGTTCTCGGGGCATCGCCGGCGTCCTGGCAGGACGCGATCCGTGAGGCGGCGGCGCCGCTGCTGGCCTCCGAGTCGATCGGCGGGGGCTACGTGGAACGGATGATCGAGGTCGTCGACCGCTTCGGCCCGTACATCGTGCTGGCCCCGGGCGTCGCGCTCGCGCACGCCCAGCCCGACGGCTCGGTCGCCCGCACGGCGATGAGCGCCCTCACCATTCCCGGCGGGATCGCCTTCTCCCACGAGGAGAACGACCCCGTCCGCCTCGTGCTGTGCCTGGCCGCGGCCGACGCGACCTCGCACCTCGAGGCGCTCAAGGGCTTCGTGCAGATCATCCGCGACCCGTCGGCCGTCGACCGGCTCGTCGCGGCGCACTCCCCCGCGGACTTCCGCGGCGCTCTCACCCCCGCGCCCGTCGACTGACCGGCGCCCCCCTCACCAGAACCTGCCCGACCACCGGGCCCTTGCAAAGGAGCAGACCCACCATGGCGAACACCCCCACGATCTATTTCATCTGCGGCGCAGGGCTGGGCAGCAGCCTCGCCTGCCAGATGGAGGCCGAGGAGGTCCTGGCCTCGCACAAGATCCGCGCGAAGACCGAGCACGAGTCCGTCTCCTCGGTCGGCGGCATCAAGACCGACGTGATCGTCTCGGCGGAGAGCTTCCGCCCGCAGATCGAGAAGTACGACATCGACCCGTCGATCACCCTCGTCTACCTGCACAACATCGTGGACAAGGACGAGATCGCCCAGAAGCTGGTCCCCGCGCTCGAGGGTCGTGAGGCCTGAGATGGGCGTCCTCGACTGGATCATCTCCAACATCTTCACGCAGGCCGGGATCGTCATCGCCCTGATCGCGATGATCGGCCTGATCCTGCAGCGCAAGGACGTGGGCTCGATCGTCTCGGGCACCTTCAAGACGCTGCTGGGCTTCATGGTCCTCGCGGCCGGCTCCGCGGTGCTGGTCGCGACCCTCACCTACTTCGGCACGCAGTTCGAGGCGGCCTTCGACCTCACCGGCATCGTCCCGTCGATCGAGGCGGTCAACGGCTTCGCGACGAACGACCTCAAGCTGGGCGGGCCGATCGCGATCGCCTTCCTGGGCATCTTCATCGTGAACGTGCTGCTCGCCCGCTTCACACCGTGGAAGTACATCTTCCTCACGGGTCAGGCGCTGCTGTGGATGGCGACGATGACCGTCGTGTTCGGCTCGGCCATGGGCCTGTCCGGAGTGTGGCTGATCATCGCCTGCAGCGTGGTCGGCGGCATCTTCTGCGTGGCGATGCCCGCGATCGCCCAGCCCATCATCCGCAAAGTCACCGGGAACGACGCGATCGCCCTGGGGCACTTCTGCACGATCGGCTACATGGTCGAGGCGGGCGTCGCCTACCTGGTGCGCGACCGCAGACCGGACCGCAAGACCACCGAGGACCTCAAGCTCCCGCGGGCCTTCGAGTTCCTGCAGGACACCTACATGTCCCTCGCGGTCGTGATGATCCCGCTGTTCCTGATCACCGCGCTGTTCGCGGGCCCGGCCGCCTCGGCCGACGCCGCCGGGGACACGAACTTCCTGGTCTACGCGTTCCTGCAGGCCATGCAGTTCGTGGTGGGCGTGTACGTGCTGATGGCCGGCGTGCGCCTGCTGCTCGGCGAGATCGTCCCCGCCTTCCGCGGCATCTCCATGAAGCTCGTGCCGAACTCGAAGCCCGCGCTCGACGCGCCGGTGCTGTTCCCCTACGCACCGAACGCCGTGATCATCGGCTTCCTCACCACCACGATCGGCACGGTCATCGCGATGTTCGTGCTCCCGCTCGCGGGCTTCGCCGTGATCGTCCCGGGCATGCTCACGAACTTCTTCGCGGGCGGTACCGCGGGCATCTTCGGCAACGCCGTGGGCGGCCGTCGCGGAGCGATCATCGGCGGCCTGGTGCACGGATTCTTCATCACGCTGCTGCCGGCGCTGCTGGTGGGCACGTTCCAGACCCTCGGCTTCCCGAGCCTCTCGGCGACCGACGCCGACACCATCGTCGCCGCCCTGCTGTTCGCCTGGGTCATCGGCCCGATCATCAAGGCCTTCTGAGGCCGACGACCACCTCCGCACCCCTCCGAGAGACAGGAGACGCCATGGGAATCTTCGACCGCCTGCTGGGCACGCGCCCGCGGACGAGCACCGATGATGCGGCAGGCTCGGCCGACGCCGACGCCGCCGACACCGCCGACACCGCGTCCGAGCTCACCGACGCCGAGCGCGAGCAGACCACCGCGCGCATCGCCGAGATCGACGCCGAGCTCGCCTCCGCGCCGGCCCCGTCGGCCGCATCGAACCCGTCTGCCCCATCGAGCCCGTCCGCAGCGGACCCGGCCGACCTCCACGAGGAGCTCGGCACCCTGCACGAGCACCTCGGGGACACGGGCGCCGCGATCGCCGCCTTCGAGGCGTCGCTCGAGGCCAGGCCCCGCTACGGCACCTCGTACAACCGCCTCATGGACCTGTACAACACGCGTCGCGCGCAGGCCGCCTCGGCCGGCGACGGCACCGCGATCAACCAGTGGATGTCGAAGATCGACGCGCTGCTGGCCACCTCCAAGCGCATCATGCGCGAGAACTACTGAGACCCAGGGAGCACCCGTGTACGTCACCCTCAGCGAAGTCCTGAACGAGGCCGAGCGCATCGGCTCGACCGTCGGCGCCTTCAACGCCCACAACCTCGAGATGATCCCTCCGATGATCCTGGCCGCGCGCGACGCCGGCAGCCCGATCATCATCCAGACCTCCGTCGGCACCGCCCGGTACATCGGCATGGAGAACCTAGTGGCCCTGTGCCGCGGCATGGCCGAGCGCGAGCCGGTCGACGTGGTGCTGCACCTGGACCATGCGACGAAGCTCGAGGACATCCGCGACGCGATCGACGCCGGGTACAGCTCGGTCATGTTCGACGGGTCGTCCCTGCCGTTCGCGGAGAACGTGCTGAAGACCCGCCGGGTCGTCGAGTTCGCCCGCGAGCGCGGCGTGAGCGTCGAGGGCGAGATCGGCACCATCGGCGGCACCGAGGACGGCATCTCCGTCGCCGAGGGCGCGCTCACCTCCCCCGAGGAGGCGCGCGCCTTCCACGAGGCGACCTGTGTGGACGCCCTCGCCGTCTCCATCGGCACCCACCACGGCTCGTACAAGGGGAAGACCCAGATCGACGTGGATCTTGTCGAGCGGATCCACGCCGCGGTCGACGTGCCGCTCGTGGTGCACGGCGGCACCGGCGTCGACGAGGCCGACTACGACGCCCTGCGCCGCGCGGGCGTGCGCAAGTTCAACATCGGCACCGAGCTCATCGTCGGCTGGACCCGCGCCGCGAAGGAGACCTTCGGGGCGACCGAGGTCAACGCGTCCCTGCGCAACAACATCGTCCCCGCGAACGACGCGGTCGCCGGCATCGTCCGCCACAAGATCGGATGCCTGCTTCCCGCCCGGATCTCGTGAACGGGGCGAGGCCGGTGGCGGGCGACGATGCGGCCGACTGGGCGCGCGCCGCCGGTGCGGGCTCGGCCGACGTCGGCGCGTCGGCCGACGAGCGCCTCCTGCTGCTGATCGCCGGCTATCCGGGCACGGGCAAGAGTCGCATCGCCTCTCTTGTGCAGGAGCATCTGGGGCCCTTCCGCGCCGTCTCCATCGACGACCTCAAGGAGCAGCTGTACGACCAGGAGGGCTTCGCCGACGCCGACGCGAAGGCGCACCTGGATCGCGCCGCGCTCGAGCTGTTCTTCGCCCGGGTGCACGCGGCGATGGCGGATGGTGTGCGCGTGCTCGCCGAGTACCCCTTCAGTGACAAGCAGAAGGATGTGCTCGCCGCCGCCTGCCGCCGCTATGGATATCGGCCGGTGACGGTGCGGCTGGTCGCGGACTTCGAGGTGCTCTTCGAGCGCCAGCGGCACCGCGACCTGGATCCGACCCGCCACCTGGGACACCTCGTCGATGCCTACGAGCACGGCGATACGCTGGCTGATCGCCGTGCGGCTCCGCAGCTGCTCAGCGTCGAGGTGTTCCTGGGTCGCTATCTGCGCCGCGGCTACGGGGAGTTCGCGCTCGGCGATCTCGTCGAGATCGACACCACCGACTTCGCGCAGGTCGACGACGCCGACGTGCTCGCCCGGATCAGCGCGGCGGTCCGCCGGGCCGACGGGAACGGCGCGGTGGCGCGCCGGGCCGACGGGAACGGCGAGGAAGACGCGCATGGTGCCGTGGACGTGACTGACGCGGAGGGCGCGACCACGGCAGCGGACACCAGGAACGCACCCTCGCAGAGCGGGACCCACGAGACGTCGGAGAGGACGGAGCACACGCCATGACCCCGTCCCGCACCGTCGACCCCGCACCAGCGCCCACCCGTCGCGAGCCCTGGGAGGCCACGCGCCAGCGCCTGCTGGGCGCGCTGGTCGAGGCGGGACCGGGCGCGGTCTCCGCCGAGGACCTGTCCCGGCGTCTCGGCGTCTCCACCCGCAGCATCCGCACGTACGTCTCCCGGTTGAACGCCGAGCACGACGCGGAGGTCGTCTCCTCCTCCCGCGCCGGCTACACCCTGGACCACGCCCGTCTCGCCTCCGCCGGCGCCGGGGCCGAGCGGCCAGATCCAGGCCGGCGCGTGCTGAGCCCCGGCGAGCGGCTCTCCGCGCTGCTGCGCTCGATCGTCACCGCGGATGACGGCGCCGACGTCTTCGAGCTCGCCGAGGACCTCCGCGTCAGCGACTCCACCCTGGAGGCCGACCTCACCAAGGGCCGCGCCCTCCTCGCCATCCACCACCTGCGCCTGGAGCGCAGCGGACCCCGCGTGAGGATCGTCGGCCCCGAGCTCGCCAAGCGCCGCCTGGTCCGCCAGATCATGACCGACGCCGCCCGCTCGCGCGCCCAGTTCGTCTCCGTGCGCGAGCTCGCGATCGAGTCCTCGGAGCCGTCGCTCATGGGGTTCCGCGAGGGCCTCACCCGGATCCTCCGCGAGCTGGGTCTGCTCGCGACCGAGAACAACCAGCACGCGATCCTCGCGCACGTCGCCGTGATGGTGGGGCGCGTCCGCCAGGGCCACCAGTTCGATCCGCCCCACGCCGCGAGCACCGGCGATGACCTGCGCCGCGACGCCGCCCGTCGCATCGCCGAACTCATCGAGACCACCTTCGAGCTGCGCCTGCCCGCCGGCGAGGAGGACTACCTGGTGGGGCTGCTGGACGAGAACACCACCCCGGAGGATCTCTCGCTCGTGGTCGCCGGGCGTCTCGCCCCGCGCGAGCCGGTGCCGGAGACGACGGCCGACGCCGAGGTCGACTTCGTGGCCGTGGTGCGGCGGATCGTCGCGCAGGTGGGCGAGAACTACCTGATCGACCTGGACAACGAGCGCTTCATCGCGTTCCTCAGCCTCCACGCGCGGAACCTGGTGCGGCGGGCCCGCCGGCGCCAGAGCGCCCACATCCCCGTCGGCCAGTCGATCAAGGACACGCACCCACTCATCTACGAGGTCGGGATCTTCATCGCGCGCCGGCTCGAGCTCGCGCTCGGCGTGGAGATCCGGGCCGACGAGATCGGCCTCATCTCCTTCCACGTGGGCGCCCACTTCCAGAGCGTGTATGCGCGCGAGCGCCTGGTGCGGATCGCGATGATCTCGCCGACGTACCTCGACCTGCAGGACTCCGCGCGCAGCCTCCTGCAGTCGGCGACCGCCGGAGTCGGCGAGATCGAGACTATCGCCTTCGACGAGGCCGAGATCGCGACCGGTCCCTCGGCGCCCGACCTCATCGTCTCGACCGTGCCTCTGCAGGGTCTGCAGCGGGAGCTCTCCTCCCCCGTGCTGCACCTGAGCGCCCTGCCCGGCGCGCAGGACCTCGAGCAGGTGCGCCGGAGCGTCCTCGAGATCGCCGCGGAGAAGCGGCGCAGCCGCGTCGGCGCCTCCCTCGTGAACCTCATCGAACCCCAGCTCTTCCTGGACCTCGAGGCGACCACCCGGGAGGACACGATCGCGCAGATGTGCGCTGCCCTCGGAGAGGCAGGGATGGTCGAACAGGGCTTCCACCGGGGTGTACTCGAGCGCGAGGAGATGTCCTCGACGTCGCTGGGCACGGGCGTGGCGATCCCGCACTCGATGGTGATCGACGCCCACGCCTCGTCGATCGCCGTCTACGTGCCGGAGGAGCCGATCGTGTGGGGCGAGGACGAGGTCTCGATCGTCGCGATGATGGCCTTCAGCAAGGACAGCCGCGAGGAGTTCGGCGAGCTCTTCGAGGCGCTGATCCGCGTGCTGTCCAAGCGGGAGAACGTGGAGCGGCTCGCGGGGCGGGCGGGGACGTACGAGGAGTTCATCCGGGGGTTGTTGGAGGTGATCTGAGGGTCCGCACCCGAGGCACCGCGCTCAGAGCGGCAGCCGCCCGGAACGAGTTCCGAGACTCCCGTGCGGTCGACGAATGCTGTTAGGTTCACCATCATGTCGACTGAGCGCACGATCGAGGCCCTGAGAACCTTCATGGCCGAGCGCGACTGGGGGCAGTTCCACTCCCCCGAGAACCTCGCCAAGTCGATCTCGATCGAGGCCGCCGAGCTGCTCGAGTGCTACCAGTGGGACGGCGACGCCGACCGCGACGAGGTCACCGGCGAGCTCGCCGACGTCCTCACCTACGCGCTGCTCCTCGCGGACAGGCTCGAGCTCGACCCTGAACAGATCGTCCTCGACAAGCTCGAGCGCACGGGCCGCAAGTACCCCGTCGAGAAGGCCAAGGGACGGAGCACGAAGTATGACCGGCTTTGAGATCGAGGAGCTCCGCTTCACCCCCGAGTCCGTCGAAGAGACGCGAGGACGACTGCCCCGCTTCTCCAACTGGCCGGTGGTCTACCTCATCGAGGACGGCCACGACATCTACGTCGGCGAGACGGGCAGTGCGGACCGTCGTATGCGCCAGCACCTCAAGTCCGAGCAGAAGCAGCACCTCAAGGAGGTGCGCATCGTCTTCGATGAGCGCTTCAACGGATCCGCCTGCCTGGACCTCGAGTCGCTCCTCATCCGCCTCCTGGGCGGGGACGGCAAGTACGAGGTGCTGAACCGCAACGAGGGCATCACCAACCAGGACTACTTCCAGCGCAGCGAGTACAACGACACCTTCAAGGAGATCTTCGAGGAGCTCCGCGGTCGCGGATACTTCGAGCGCTCAATCCCCGAGATCGAGAACTCCGACCTGTTCAAGCTCTCCCCGTTCAAAGCGCTCAACACCGAGCAGGGCATCGCCGTCCTGGACATCATGGAGGGACTGGTCGAGGACCTCCGCCATCCCGAGGTGCGCACCATCGCGGCGATCCAGGGTGATCCCGGGACCGGCAAGACGATCGTCGGCATCTACCTCATGAAGCTCATGCGCGAGCTCGCCGTCTTCGACCCGACGGATGAGGTCGAGGGCGACTCGATGTTCTCCGACCTCTTCGTCGAGGGGAACCGTGGGCTCTTCAGCGATCTGCGCATCGGCCTCGTCATCCCGCAGAAGTCCCTGCGCAAGTCCATCAGCAAGGTGTTCAAGAAGGTGCCCGCACTGAGTGATGCACAGGTGCTCACGCCGTACGAGGTGGCCGAGGCCGAGAAGGACTTCGACGTCATCGTGGTCGACGAGGCCCACCGCCTCACCCAGCGCGGCGCACAGGCGCACGGCACGCTCACCGCGCGGTACGGCGAGATCACCAGGCGCCTCTTCGGCGAGGACGACCTCTCGATCAACCAGCTCGACTGGATCCGAAAGCGCTCCCGCCACACGATCCTCCTGCTCGACACCGCCCAGAGCGTGCGACCGATGGACATCGAGCCCGAGGTCTTCGAGCGCGTGCTTGCAGAAACCAGGGAGCAGAAGCGCCTGTACCCCTTGGACACCCAGATGCGGGTGAAGGGCGGCAAGGAGTACCTCGAGTTCGCCCGCGCTCTCGTCTCCGATGACCCGCCCCGGAAGATCCCGGATCTCGGCGACTACGAGTTCGAGCTGTTCGACGACCTCGGAGCGATGCACGAGAGGATCCGCGAACGTGACGCTCAGTTCGGGCTCGCACGACTCGTCGCTGGCTACGCCTGGAAGTGGCGGAGCAAGGGCAAGACAGGACTCCACGACATCGAGCTCGACGGCGTCGCCCTGGACTGGAACAGGTCCGACGTCGACTGGATCGCCTCGAAGACCTCGCTCGAGGAGGTCGGCTCGATCCACACCGTCCAGGGGTACGACCTCAACTACGCCGGCGTCATCATCGGCGGTGACCTCCGCATCGACCCCGAGACCGGCAAGCTTGTCGCCGACCGCAAGAACTACTTCGACAGAAATGGAAAGATTGACAACAGGACGCGTGGTCAAACCACCACCGACGAGGATCTGCTCCGCTACATCACCAATGTGTATCGGGTGCTGCTGACACGGGGGATGAGGGGGACCTACATTTACGTGGCCGACCCATCGTTGAGGTGCCGCATCAGGCACCTCCTCGAACACGACAGCTAGAGGCCGAAGCAGCACCCGCACCACCGCTCCGACCACAGGTCGGACACGTCGGCTCTGCCAGGCGGCATTCGCATGCATCGTCTCCTGTTGACCAGGTCATTCCAGGCCCCATCCGTCACGGAATCGCCCTTCTCCGGGTCGTCCAGATCCCCGACGAACTCCTCCAGGGCATCCCGCCCGGGCTTCCCCCGGTCCTCGAGGTGATCGAGGCCCTCTCCAGATCAACAGTCAGCCGGTCGAGGACAGGACCGAACACGACGCCCGACTCCTCGTATTCCTGGAAGGCGTCCGAAGGGTCGGAGAGCCCGTGGACAGCGTCGGGAGGATCTGTCCCTCAGTCCGCATCGCTCACCTCATCCAAAGGCAGGTGGAGGCGCAGATCGGAGTCGTCCCCGAGCAGCATCTTCCCGTCGGCGAGCGCACCGATCTGATCACCGTCGAGCGCGGTGTCGTAGACGCGCACGTCGTCCAGTGCACCGGCGAGTTTGTTGTTCCCGTCGAGTCGCTGGCCGAGGAAGAAGCCATCGATCCCCAGCAGTTCACCACCGCGGGTGAGCGATCCGGGCGGGGTCTTTCCCTCGGCCGTCTTCACTCCATCGACCCACAGCTGGACGACGTCATCCGTGCGGGTCATCGCTAGGTGATGCCACGCCTTGTCGTTATAGGCGCTCTTCGTGGTCAGTGAGAGATCACCGGTCTCGGTGCCGATCATCGCGCGGAGCCGGTCCGCTCCCGGTTCGCCGCGGATCCAGAGGCCGGGCAGGCCGCTGCCCATGTTGTAGGCCCAGAAGAGGGCCTGGTCATGGGGTTCGTCCCCGTAGCGGAACCAGGTCGAGATGGTGAAGTCCGAGTCGTCGAGGTCCACTTCCTCCCCGTACGGCACGTCCACCCGGTCGTTGTCGCCGTTGTCTGCGGGCTCCATGTCCATCTCGAGGGCCTTGCCGTGCACGCCGTCGACCAGGTCGGGGTTGCCGCGCACGTAGGCGGTGTTCTCCCGCCCGGAGACGTCCGGGGTGGTCGGCCCGTCGGGATGCTTGATCACGCCGGGTGCCTCGTCGTTCGGGGAGTCGAGGTAGGCGTTGTCGAAGCGGGCGAAGCGGATCTCCTGGTAGGCGTCCTCGTCGCCGGTCTCGTAGACGAGGGCGAGGTCCTCGTCCGTCAACGGCAGGATGTCGGAGTACGCGGCGTTGCCCCAGTTGATGACCTTGCCCTCCTCCCAGGACTGCCAGGTCTTCCCCTGGTCGAAGGAGGACCGGATCGAGAGCACTTTGCGTGCCCGCGGATGGGATTCGCCGGCGTAGAGCACCCGGTCCCGGCCCTGGTCGTCGATGTACGTCTCGATCGCGCCCTGTGAGACGGGCGTCGCCAGATCGGGGTCGGTCTTGAAAGTGCCGTCGTAGCTCTCCCCGCCGTCGGAGCTGGTGGTGAAGGCCCGATTGCCCTCGGCGGAGCCGTGCTGCTCGCGGGCGGAGACGAGGATCTTCCCGTCGGGCAGCTCGGCGAGGCTCAGCTCCTGGGGCTTCAACTCCTCCGGGACGAAGCCCTCATCGGCCCCGAGCTGCCAGGTCACTCCGCCATCGTCGCTGTAGGCGAGGGCGGCGCCGGTGTCATGGGACTCCGACCCGGAGATGTAGCCCTCGTGGTTCAGTCCGATCAGCATGCGGCCAGCGTGCGGGCCGTGCTTCAGCTGGATCCCGTGGCCGGGGCCGGTCGCGAACCACTTCTGCCAGGACGGATCCATGATGTCGTCCTTGATGTTCTTCCGCTTGCTCCAGGTCTTGCCGTCGTCATCGGAGTACTGGACGTACGGGGTGCGCAGGTTGTGGTTCGTCGCCGGGTTGTGCGTCGTGATCAGCACGATCCGACCGGTCTCCTGGTCGACGATCGGCAGCGGGCCCCCGATGGTGTCCACGCCGGCATCGTCGATGAGTTCGACAGCTCCCCAGGTCTTCCCGCCGTCGTGCGATCGGCGCACGACGGTGTCGATGTTGCCGGAGTCGCCGCAGCCGCTGTCCTTGCGGCCCTCGGCGAAGGCGAGCAGGGTGCCGTCCTTCGTCTCGACGACGGCTGGGATGCGGAAGCAGAAGTAGCCGGCCTGCTCACGCTGGAAGATGGTGCTCTCGTCGAACCGGGGCTTAGCGTCCTTCTCGGTGGGAGTCACCGGTGCGGCCTGCGCGGTGGTGGTCGGGGCGAGTCCCAGCGCGAGGGCGAGGACTGCGACGGTGAGGGAGGCGAGCAGTGCTCGGGCGCAGGTCGACCATCGGTGTGCGGAGGCGGGACGGGCGGAGGCGGTGCGGTCCATGGCGCTCATCCCTCCTCCACCGTGAAGCCCTGGTCCTTGCCGTACTTCACGAGGGCCTGCTGCCAGCTCTGCAGCCCGTCCGCAAGGCTCTCGTCGCCCTCGTACGCACCGCCGATGTTGTCGTGCAGGATCGAGTTGGCGTACACCTGGTAGGGCAGGAAGGACCAGTCCTTCGGGACGTTCGCGGCGGACTCGGCGAACACCTCGTTGATCTTCTGGCCCCCGAAGTAGTCGGACTCCAGGTCCAGGAACTTCTCCGACTCCAGGTCAGTGACGGTGGACGGGAAGGTCGCGTTGATGCGGGTCTCGACCCCGTCGCCGGTGGTGGCCCACTCGACGAAGGCGTAGGCGAGCTCCTTGTTCTTCGAGGCGTCCACGACGCCCAGACCGGATCCTCCGTTCTCCGCCGAGCTCTTCTCCCCGGACTCCCACTGCGGCATCGGAGCCACACGCCAGTCGCCCTTGCCGCCGGCGACCCCGGACTCGAAGTTCCCGGGCATCCAGGCGCCGGAGACCAGACTCGCGATGGTGCCGTTGGCGAGCCCCTGGTACCACTCGTCGCTCCAGTCCTCGATCGGTGCCAGCAGCTCGTCGTCGATCAGCTGCTGCCACAGATCGGTGTACTTCTCGACCTCGGGACCGTCGAGGGCGATGCGGACCTTCTCCCCGTCCACCGTGTACGGGGTGTAGCCCTGCTGCCACAGCAGTCCCTGCAGCAGGTTGGCCGAGCCGGTGTCGTTGGCGATGTAGGCCTTCGGGTCCGCCTTCTTCAGGGCCCGCCCTGTCTCCAGGAACTGTTCCCAGGTCTCGGGGACCTCGAGCTCGTGCTTGTCGAACACCTTCTTGTTGTAGAACAGTGCCATCGGGCCCGAGCTCATCGGCATGCTGTAGATGCCGCCGTCGAACTGGACGGCCTCCCAGGTGCCGGTCGTGAACTCTTTCGCGTGCTCGTCCGCGGCGTACCCGGAAAGGTCGGCGAGGGTGCCGTCCAGGGCGAACTGGTTCACCGCCTGATACTCCATGACGATGACGTCGGGGATCCCCGATCCGGCCTGGATGGCATTCTGCACTGCGGTGTAATGGTCGATGCCGGTCCCGACGTTGACCAGTTCTGCCTTCACGTCCGGGTAGGCCTTCATGAAGCCCTTGACCATCGGCTCCATGGCGCCGCCCCATCCCCAGACGAGGAGCTTTCCTCCCTCAGTGGCGACGGCGTCGGAGTCGATCGGTTGGGCGTCGGAGGTGGACTTCTTGTCGGAGTCGGAGCCGCACGCGGCCAGAAGGAGTGCGGAGGCGCCGAGGCCGGCGACTGCGAGCGCGCTGCGTCGTGTGGTGGTGAATGGCATGGTCCCGTTCCTTTCACGTCGTTGTGAACTAGAGGCCGGACGGTCGTGCCCGGTGCTACTGCTTCACACCTCCCGCGGCCAACCCTGATTGCCAATAGCGTTGCAGGACGAGGAAGATCGCGATGATCGGGATGATCATCAGCAACGAACCGGTGATGACCAGGTCGAAGATCGCTTCACCCCCGGCCGTGGAGGCCTGCATGTTCCACGAGTTGATCCCGACCGTGAGTGGGTACCAGTCCGGATTCCGGATCATGATGAGCGGCAGGAAGTAGTTGTTCCAGTTGGACACCGTGGTGAACAGCAGCACCGTGACGACCCCGGGGCCCAGCAGCGGCAGGCCGATGGTGCGGAACGTCCGCAGCTCCGAGGCACCGTCCACCCGAGCGGCGTCCAGCAGGTCGTTGGGTATCGCGTCGGTGCTGTAGACCCACATCAGGTACAGACCGAAGGGTGCGACCAGGGAGGGGATGATGACCGCGAGCGGGTTGTTGGTCAGCTGCGCGGAGCTGAACAGCAGGAAGGTCGGAACGGCCAGCGCAGTTCCCGGAACCGCCACGGCGCCGATGATCACGGCGAACACGAACTTCTTGCCCGCGAAGTCGAACTTGGCGAGACCGTAGCCTCCGATGGTGGAGATGAGGGTGGCTCCCCCGGCGCCGGCGACGACATACAGAAGCGTGTTCAGCAGCCACCGCAGGAAGACGCCGTCGTCGTAGGTCAGCACGCGGGCGATGTTGTCGAAAAGGGCGAAGTCGGAGGCGAACCAGAGGCCGAAGGAGGCGCGCAGCCCCTCCTGCGTCTTGGTGGCGTTGACCAGGAGCCACACCAGCGGGAGGAGGCTGTAGAGCAGCAGCACGCCGGTCCCCAGGGTCAGTCCCCAGCTGCGCCGGATGCCGATCCTGTGGCGCACACGACCGCGACTCCGACGAGCCCGCGAGGTCACGACTGCCATGGTCAGTCCCCCTTCCGCATGCCGCGGAGCTGCACGGCATAGGCGACGATCATGGTGGCCACGCCCATGATGATGGCGACCGTCGCGGAGTAGTTCTGCTGCCCGCCGCTGAAAGCCAGGTTGTAGGAGTACAGGTTGGGACTGAAGTAGGTGCTGACCGCGTTCGGCGCCATGGCCTGCAAGATCTGCGGCTCGTTGAACAGTTGGAAGCTTCCGATGATGGAGAAGATCGCCGCGATCACGAGGGCGCCGCGGATCGCGGGGAGCTTGATCGCGGTGATGATCCGGAGCTGTCCGGCGCCGTCGATCGCCGCCGCTTCGTACAGCTCGGTAGGAATGACGCGGAGCGCGGCGTAGAAGATGAGCATGTTGTAGCCGACGTTCCCCCAGATCAGGATGTTCGCGATCGCGGCGAGCACGTGCTTCGGGGAGAGCGGGTTCGGCAGCGTCGTGCTGAAGAGGTCGTTGAGGTTGGCGACCAGGCCGAAGTTCGAGCCGTACATGAATCCCCAGATGAGGGTGGCGACCACGGCGGGGACGGCGTACGGCATGAAGATCGAGATCCGGAAGAACGCCATCCCGTGCAGCTTCCGGCTGTCCAGCGCGAGTGCTGCGGCGAGCGCGATGATCAGCAACAGCGGGACCTGGATCACCAGTAGCACGGTCACCCGGCTGACGCCGGACCAGAACTGAGGGTCCTGCAGAGCGCTCGCGTAGTTCTCCAGTCCGACGAACACCGTCCCGCCGATCAGCCGGCTGCGGAACACGCTGAGGTAGAGGGCGTAGACGATGGGCGCGATGAAGCTGATCAGGAAGACGATGAGGAACGGGGTGAGAAACCACCAGCCGGTGGCAGCGCGCCGGTCCCTGCCCTGACGGCGACGTCGGGCGGACGGGGTGGGGCGGCTGGCCGCTGTGCTCGTCATCGTGGCACCTCAGGTGTAGAACAGCTGCGCGGTGAGCACGGAGTCCTGGTCGCTGACCAACCGAAGCCAGTGCGCGGAGAATCCGGCGGGGAAGACGTAGGACTCGAGTGCGCCCGGAGCCACGGTGAGCACCTTATGGGTCCCGAAGGCGGCGTCCCCGCGGGGGTCGATCTGGATCGTGACCGTGACGTCGGCACCGCCGTGGTTCTGCAGGTGCAGCACCTTTCGGTCGAAGCCGGTCATCAGATAGGGATCCGAAGGCTCTCCGGCTGAGACCTCGTCCTCCCACCACGGACCGCCCCAGCCGGCCGCCTTGCCGTAGGACCACAGGTCATCGGTCTTCCCGAACCAGAGGCCGGACTGCGGTTCCGCAGTGGTCACGTTGTGGCCGGTGCTCGGGGAGGCGTTGTCCGCGCCCATCACCAGCATGCCGCGCCAGGAGCAGAAGTCGCCCAGCACCCACAGGTGGGTGGAGATCGGTCGCACTCCCCAGACTCGGCCGCCGTAGGCCCACGGCGACAGCTCGTAGTACATCCCGTGGTGGTCCAGCAGCAGGCGCTCGTGCTCGGTCTCGCGGATGCGCGGCCACTCCGTCTGCCACTTGTGGTCGAAGGTGTGCGAGGCCTTCGGCAGCCGGTAGCGGGTCCACTGTTGGTCGGCGTGGCTGTAGACCTCGAGGATGGCGGAGGCCCGGTCCCAGCCGCTGGCGAAGATCGTCCCGGCGAACTCGCCGCGTCCGGCGATAGCGGTGAAGGGCTTGTGTTCCAGGATCCGCCAGGACTCGCCGTCGAACTCGGCGAGCCGGCCGCGGGCTCTCTCGCCCGCCCATTCCGCCTCGCCGTACTCGTTGGAGCAGACGAGGAAGCGCCCGTAGGCGGTGTAGCAGTCCTTGTAGTGGACCTTCCACTCGCCCTCGGTGGTCAGCTCGTCGTTGAGATCCCACACCAGTGCGGTCTCCAGGGTGAGCACGTCCAGCTCGAAGACCAGCCCCTCCATCGTCAGCACGTAGACGTGGGTCTCGGGGGTGCGAAGGTGGTGGGCGGTGCCGCACAGCCGGTGCTCCTGCAGCTCGGGCACCACGTGGATGGTGTGGTCCTGCTCGATCACCTGCGGCCCGATGATCAGTCGGCCCGTCGGGTAGTGCACGAAGCGGTTGGTGTAGGTGCCGTCGACGCCGACGGTCTCGGGCACGACCTCCATACGCATGTCCGGCTGGATCCGGCGCAGGCTCACCCCGGAGCCGCTGCGGGCCTTGTGCGAGGTGTAGTTCTGGACGTAGAGGGCCCCGTTCCAGGGCATGAGCGCACCGACCCCGATCTCGGTGC
This sequence comes from Brachybacterium sp. ACRRE, assembly GCF_022346485.1. Taxonomy (NCBI): domain Bacteria; kingdom Bacillati; phylum Actinomycetota; class Actinomycetes; order Micrococcales; family Dermabacteraceae; genus Brachybacterium; species Brachybacterium sp. ACRRE. Next base: position 15,469 of record NZ_JAKRMO010000070.1, read on the forward strand.
GGGGCGGGCCGAAGTCGGCGATCTGGGCGAGGGACGGGAACACGCCGGAGACCTGGAGAGGCTGGACGGCATCGTCGGTCGTGGTCACGAGGAATGCTCCTGGGTGAGAAGGGTGGACAGGAGGTCGTCGATCTCGCGCCGCTGGAAATCGGTGATGGCGGGCAGCGGGGCTCGACCATGACCGGTCTCGATGCCCGCGCGCCGCAGCGCCTGGCGGAGGAAGAGCAGGAAGTCGTAGCGGCCCATGTGGGCGATGAACTCGTTGGCGATGCCCTGCCGGCGGAGGGCGGCGGCGAAGTCCCCGTCCGCGACCTGGTCCGCGAGCTGCCGGTAGACGCCGCCGATCACGTTGTAGGTGGATCCGATCCCGCCGTCGGCGCCGAGGGCGAGGCCGCCGAGCAGCACCTCGTCGGAACCGTTGAAGACTACGAAGTCCGGAGGGGACTGGCGGATGATCTCGACGAGAGGGTGGAGATCGGTCGAGGTGTACTTCAGGCCCTGGAGAATCCCTTCGTCGGCGAGCCGGAGGAAGAAGTCCGGGGAGAGGTCGACGTGGCTGCGCCCGGGGATGTGGTACGCGATCAGGGGTGTCGGGCCGGCCGCGGCGGAGAGCTCGCGGAAGTACGCGGCGAGCTGGGCCTCGTCGTAGTTGTAGTAGATCGGGGTGACAGCACTGACCGCGTCGGCGCCCGCCTGGGCGGCGTGCTCGGTGAGGGACAGCGATGTGCGGGTGTCCAGGCAGCCGGTGTGGGCGATCACGGGTCCGCGCCCGGCGACCTGCTCGACGGCCGCGGTGATGGTGGCGCGTCGTTCGTCGGCGCTCTGCAGGTAGGCCTCGCCGGTGGAGCCGGAGACGAAGAGCCCGTCCACGCCCTGGCCGAGCACGTGGTCTATCAGCTCCGCCTGCCGCTCGAGACTGAGTTCGCCGTGATCGTCGTAGGCGGCGATCAGCGCCGCATGGATGCCGGCGAGCCTCATGCCGGCCGCCCCTCGGGTGCGGAGGCTGGGGAGGTGGGGGCGGCCTCGACGTTGCTCTGGATCGGTGCGAAGTGCACAGCCACCGCTCGGGTCATCCGCTGGGCGTCGCCACTGCGGATCGCGTCGATGATCTCCTGGTGGTCCTCGACCGCATGGTGGTTGATCGGCGCCGGAGCGATCGCGGCGAACCGGGCGTGGACCTCCCAGAACGTCTCGATGAGCTGGTTCAGCATCTGGTTCCTGAGCGGCTCGAACAGGGCCAGGTGGAAGGTGTGGTCGAACCCCCGCGGCACCTCGCCCGCCATCGACTTCTCGCGCATCTGCGCGACCAGCTCATCGAGGGCGTCGAGCTGAGCTTCGCTGAGCTCCTTGCTCGCCTGGACGATGAGAGCCTCCTCGATCGCAGCCCGGACCTGCAGGATCTCTCGCAGCGAGGTGTCGTTGACAGTGAGCTGGTAGGGCAGCGCGTCGACGACGGGGCGCAGGCTGAAAGCACCCACGTAGAGGCCGCGTCCCCGACGCACGTCGACGATGCCGAGCATCTCCAGACGGCGGATCCCTTCCCGGACCGAGGACTTGCTCATGCCCAGCAGCTGACAGAACTCCCCCTCGCTGGGGAGGGGGTCGCCCGGGTGCAGGCCGTTGTCGACGATGTGCTGTCGGATCGCCTGCTGAGCCTGGTGGGACAGCGGAAGTCGCCCCTCATCGCCTTCGATGCGTGTCATACACCACAGTAGATAGCGGATATCAGATATCTGTCAAGCAAACGACCCTTGCGCCAGGTGGCGGACTCGCCGCGACCCCCATCTCGCTACTCCGGCCTCCGCCGCTCACCCGACGTCATCGCGTCCCTCTTCGTCCTGGCGAGAACGGAAGTCAACTTCCCGAGTGCATAGAGGCCCTCGACGTGGACGGCGAGGGGCTCGACGGCCTCGGCGAACGTGCGCTCTCCCGGAGAGCCTCGGGTATACGGCGCGAGAAAGCAGCACGCTCGGTTGCGCCAGGGAGTGATCGGCGGCCGGCGTTGCACCGTCGAGCGGCCCATGCAATCGCGATCCGCGCGACAGTCCGTGCGACAGCTCGACCGCTCGACAGCCGTAGCGACGATAGGAGGAGCCACGTGCCGAGATGCCGCTGCTTGGATTCTGCAACTGCTCCTGCCGTCCCACACGGGCAGGGCTGCTCGGAGTTCAGGAGCGGGACGCGCCCGATGCCACCGGCGAGACTCTGGGCATCCCCCTGCAGTGCCTCCCGGCGACGACGCCAGCGCCCACGCCGGCCACGAGCTTCACGAAGATGAGGGCCCGCGCCTCGAGGTAGACGATGATCCTGCGCAGGCGGGTTCGCTCGTCAGCGTCTCTATCGCAATGACCGCCTTGGGCCTGAGCTCCCTGTCGGGCTTGGGTTCGCCGCCGGCCTCATCGTCGCCCTCACCATCCTGCGGTACCTCTCTGCATCCGGCTTCACGGTCTTCACCGGTCGCCGAGCCTCCGCTGCAGCCGCTGAAGTGATCACGTTCCGAGGCACGTCTCTGAGGCCACGGCCAGATGCCGATGCCTCTATGTCGCCCACTGCGCACCGCTTCGCTCTCTTGTCTGTGACGGTCACATTCGGCACCTACCCGGCGAAGCGAACTCCTCTGTTCCGAACGAATCATGAAGGTTTCACGTCTCCCGACAGCCGGACGCCCCCAAAAAAAGCAAATAAGAGCGCTCGACAGGAGCGACTCCACGTTCCGCTCGGACCCCAGGCGCGGAGGTCACCTGAGTTCCGGCCGCACCACAACCAGCCCCCGCCCACGGATCTCGCGGCCGTTCAGCTTCCGGTACGCCTCGGCGGTCTCCTCGAACGTGAACCGATCGGTGATCAGCCGCTCGAGGTCGATTGTGCCCTCGGCAGCCAGGCGGATCACCTCGGGCATCGTGGTCGAGGCGGGGGCGCCGAAGGAGCCGAGGATCCGCAGCTTGCGCCGCACCAGCTTGGCGATCTCCACGTCGAGGGTCTGCCCGGCCGGGGCAATCCCTGCGAGGACGGCGCGGCCGCCGTCGTCCAGCAGGTCCACGGCGAGGGACACGGTGGCCACGGAGCCGAGGGCCTCGAAGGCGACGTCGACCCCGTGGCCGAGAAGGCGCCGCACCTCGTCGGCCGCGTCCTGGGTCGCGGAGTTGATGACGTCGGTGGCGCCGAGCTCCGCGGCGAGCGCGAGCTTCTCGTCGTCGATGTCGACGGCGATGACGCGCTGCGCGCCCGCGGCCCGCGCGAGGTGGATGATGCTCAGCCCCACCCCTCCGGTGGCGACCACGGCGACGTTCTCCCCGGGCTGCACGTCCGCGACGCCGCGCACGGCGCCGAAGCCGGTGAACAGGCTGCAGCCCAGGATCGCCGCGTCGTGCAGCGGCACCTCACCGGGCAGCGGGAACACGGCCCGGCCGGGCACGACGCAGCTGCGGGCGTGGCCGCCCATGGAGTACATCGCCACGTCCTCGCCGTCGCGGCTGTACCGGGTGGTGCCGTCGTAGAGGTGGCCGGCCAGTCGGTTCTGCTGGAAGAAGGTCTCGCAGAGGTCCTCGAGTCCCTTCTCGCAGTGTCGGCAGGTGCCGCAGGGCATGATGAAGCTGCAGGCCACACGGTCACCCGGGGCGACATGGGTGATGCCCTCGCCCACTTCCCGCACCACGCCGGAGACCTCGTGGCCGAGCACGGCCGGGGTCGGGAAGGCGACCTCGTCCTTCATGACGTGCAGGTCGGTGTGGCAGACCCCGCAGGCGGCGACGTCGACCAGCACCTCACCCGGGTGCGGGGGCGGCGACGTCGATCTCGTCGGCGTGGAGACGCTCGGGTCCGACGGCGGACGAGTCCTCGGCGGGCTCCAGGACGAAGGGGGGCACGTGCTGCGGCAGAGGAGGCACCTCGGGGTCTCTCTGCTCGGCGTTGAGAAGGTTCCTCACCGATCATCGTCCTCGGGGTTCGCGCCGGTCAAAGGCGTGCCGCTGGCGCGCGTCGACTCCTCCGTCGGTCGTTTCCTTTGGTGCGCAGGTCGCTTCCACGCATCGCTCGCCCCTTCCGCGGTTCCCTCTGCAGGGCGATGCGCTCTGGGGCAGGATGGAGCAGTGCCTTCCCTGCGGCACGCGGAGAACGTGCGTCATCGGTGATCACGGCAGGGACGTCGGATTCCATGCGCCCCGATGACGGGGCATCCCGAGACGCGTCGCCCGCTCGTACGCCGTCGTACCCACCCACGCATCCGAGAGGACCCCGTGCATTCCCGCGC
>NZ_JAKRMO010000071.1:0-19430 GCF_022346485.1 Brachybacterium sp. ACRRE
GTGGGGAGGGTGGGCGGGTGCGGTGGCGGAGCGATCCGGAGCGGGTCGGGCACCATGCGGAATGTGGAGTGCTCTGACCGGGAGATGTCGCTGGTCTCTCTGGCTCCCCGGAGACTCGGGGTCGTCGCTCGGCGCGAGGAACGATCCACCTCACCCGTGATCTCGCCGAATGTGTGCCAGTGAGGTGACCTGCAGGCGAAGCACGACAGATGCGTCGCACAATCACCGCCAAGGACCCGATTGTGAACCGTGGCCCGTATCGAATGGGGTGTCGCGTTGAGGTATACCCCAGAGCAACAGTGACGCTGCGTCGGAGAAACTGTCACCCAAGGTCCGCTTCGCACGCGCAAGAGATCACTCCGCCCCACGACGGTCCCGCCACTCAGATGAGAACCTGTTGCCATGCGAACGCGTTGTACGAGAGTTGGGGTCTTCGCCGTGATCTGCGACGGCGCCCGTCTTCTGCTTGCCCATCAAGTCGGGTCCGGCCGATGGTCACTGCCGGGCGGAGGGGTGCACTTTGGTGAACCGCCTGGTGAAGCGTTAATTCGCGAAGTGGACGAAGAAGTAGGGCTACAGGTGGTTCGGGCAGAGATCCTTGGAGTGCATGACAATGTCTACGATCCCGGGGACGGTGTGCAGCGTCATGGTGTCCGACTCCTGTACAGCGCACATGTAGAGGGGGTGCCGGAGCCGCGCTCTCCCCACGAGGTAGATGAGGTGCGCTTCTACTCCGTCGATGACCTGCCTGCTCCGTTGACGGAGTGGGCTGCGCGCGCGGCGCGCCTCATTGGCACTGGACCCCGCTAGCGCGAGGCTGCCTCTTCGTGAAGAAGGCCTGCACCAACCTCTGACCCGAATGGGACCGCTTCTGGCGCGGGCGAGGGATCGGGTTCGTGCTAACTCGTTTCCGCGATGTGCTCGCGCTGCCCGGCCGTGGGGTGCCCTCACGTTCAGGGCAGGTCTTCCCGCACCGCTCGCAAGGTGCGTTGGCTGTAGGCGGCTAGTGCAGGTTTGAGCGCCGCCCACTCGCCGAATTTGTAGTCGGCAGCCTTGACTAGCTTGGAGGCCAGGTCAGGCCGTTGCCTCCGGACGTACACCCGTGCCTTGAGTGCGTGGGCGGGCAGTGACGCGATCTTGATTCGGTCGACATCTTCAATCATCGGGAGCGAGTTCGCGATGTTGTCCCAGGTCGTGCGACTCTCCTCCTCGAGCAGATAGGCGCCTTGATACCCAAGCTTGTTCACGGCGTAGTCGGCCATCACTCGGGCTTCCGACCTCGTAGCCGTGGTTGGCCCTCCGCTAAAGATCAGTCGCGTCTCAGCGGTCGGATCGATGGAACGTAGAGCTACTTGAACGCGGATCTGGTTGATGAAGTTGGCATCTGGCTGAGGGTTCTTGAAGCCCAGCACCACAATCGCCTCAGAGCTTCCGGGCGGGTCGTTGACAAGGGTCCGTGACCATCGGCGGTTCTGCCACTCGCCCCAGGCCCATATTCCCGCGGCCACGACGCCCGCAATCGCCACTCCTCTACGCATGCGTCAGACACTAGTGCGCGATATGCCAGGGCACTACCACGTCGTCGACCTCGGCGTACAGGACCGCCGGGCTGTTGACCTCCAATGACCGATTATGGTTCGCCGTCCTCAGCGCGCTTCCAGTACCTAGCCGGGCGCGCGGCCTCCTGAACCACGCGATCCATCCAGGGTTGGCGAGGCAGGGAGCCGATTACCCCCAGTGGAAACCAGCCGAGCTCGGCTACTTCCTCCATGTATGGTCGCGCCACCGTTAGGTGCTGATGCGAGATCAGGTGTCACCTGCTCGTGCGACAGGTCCGTGCCCCATCGAGGCATCTGCCACGCTGGACGGTAGATAGACGATGGCGTCGAAATCCGTGGAGGGGCGGTGCAGCTCGAACTCTCGACAGGCGGCGAGTTCCGTGAGGCTGCTGTCGAGCTTCCAGCCGATGAATCGGCGCGGCCCGGGGTGTGTGAACTCCGCTGCGGTGACGAAGTCCGCTCGAAGGGATTTCAAGGCCGCCTCTGTTGTATTCGGGCCGGCGGTGGGGAGCGGGACACTGCGGTATTCCTTGTCACCGCTGGAAGGGTCGACCGCTCGGCAGGCACCTTCTCCACACAGGATTCCGATCGACGTGTACCTGGTGCCGATTCGCGAGTGGAGTACCTGGCCCATTGACGGTCCGCCGAAGTTGTCGGGGTTGCGCGCGACGTGCTCGTTGTGCGCCCAGACCACAGTGATGCCTCGATGGGGACGGCTCTCCAGCAGCGTCTCGGCCATGTGCGTGTCGCGTCGGTGGAGCCCTTGCAGGTCGGGTTCAGCAAGGTAGACGTCGATGTAGCGCAGCAGTTGGCGTGCGGCTGCCGCGGTGTGCGGGTCGCGATGTCGAGCGAAGTGCCTGCAGGCCCGGCGTGTTTCGTCGAGCTCCGACTCAACAAACGGCTCGCGTCGCGCGATCCGTCGCAGAGGCGGCGCCCATGCGCCGGCGTCGAGGAGCGCGAGCGCGGAATGGTGAGCGGGCTTGGAATCGATGCCGAGGAAGCGAACGCGTTCCTGAGCCGGCAGGGTCGCGTTGATGGACTGCAGGCGCGCGATCCCCTCGCTGATCGTGGTGGTGCGCCAGAGGCTGAGAGCATCGCGCCAGGGCTCAGCGAGATCTCCCCCGTGGTTCAGAGCCTGGTCGACTCGGGTTCCGAGGATGTAGGAGTCCTCGAATGCGACCGCGCCGAGCAATCCCCTCGAGGCGAGCTCGCAGATCACATCGAACTTCCATGAGAAGGCGTTCGCACTGCCGTGGGTGGGCTCGCCCAGGCCGAGCACGCCGTCCGCCTGAACCAGAGGGAGGATTCGGTCGGTCAGGCGCACGTTCACCTTGCCAGTCTTTCATCGCGACGATGAACGAGCTCGCTGGTCGTGCGATCGGTCCACTCGCGCACCTGTCAACGTGAAGGTTGGCGCGGACCCGGCCTCGACGGGCGCGCAGACGCCCGCGCGGCGGGGTGCTCCGTGGAGGGCAGCGCACGCGACAAGACCGTGTGCGACGCGTCAGTCCGGCCTGTCGCCGTTCGGGTCGAACAGGGTGCCTTCATCGGCGCGACGCTCGAAGTTCCCGAGTGCGTGGTCACGGAGGGATCGAAGTCCCGCGAGGTGCGCGGCCGCTGCAACCTGCAGAGGCAAGGCCGCTCGGTGGAGCATCGCCCTTCGGACTTCGTCCGGTGGACCCAGCGGCGCAACATTCGCCGCGCCGTGGAAGCTGATCAGAGGTGCGAGGTCGATCGCGGGATCGCCGATACAGGCATGGTCAAAGTCGATGACCGAGTCGACTCGGTCGTTCGTCCACAGAATGTTGTGAGGGCCGAAGTCGCCGTGACAGAGCGTGAGCGAGGCGCCTCTTTCGGCATCGATCAGGCTCTCCACGCGCTCTGCAGCACAGGCGCGCACCGACTCGTGGAGCAAGGGAATCAAGACGCGGCGAACGATGTCCGGCCAGCGTTCCCCTCCGCACCACGCACGTGTCGGCGGCAGGGTGTCGCCAACGCGTGACGATGCCAATCGGAGCGAATCCAACGTCTCGGCGTACGCGGCGAGACGCTGGGACGTGCATGTTTGGAGATCGGCCTCGGATGCCCCCGGCGCGGTCGTCACCAAGGTGAGCCACGTTCGCGGAACCTCAGACCAGATCGGTCCCCCGATGACTCTGGGCACGACGAGGGACAGTCGGCAGGCTTCCAATGCCGCGAGCACGGAAGCTTCGCGCCGACTGCGCTCGCGTCCTCGATGACCCTGGATCGCGCGCACAGTCGGGCCGTCCGGGGCAGTCAGTACGAGATGGAACGCCCCGCAGTGCATGTCGCCTGCGTTCCAGTCGTGTTCGGGCCACCGGGCAACCGCTGCCTCGACAAGGGCGTCCCGGATCTCTTCCACGAATCCACGGTACGGCCAACGGCCGGATTCTCGCTCGTCGCTGGTGACCCCAATTGCACACATCTGCCTCTTTGAGGCCTACCCTGAGCGGCAGTTACGCGACCGTAGATTCCTCGGTCGCACAGGGTCCAAAACTGCGGTTCTGTGGAAGATCTCCAGGTCGAGGTAGACCCCAGCCGGACGAACGAAGCTCCCGGAAATCCCGTTGCTGCCCGGGGCTACCGTTGGCCCCATGCACTCCCTTGGCTGCACGCCTCATCTGTCGCCGTGGAACGGGACGATGGACGCCGATGGGGTGGGAATCCAGCGAGCACTGTCCGACATGTTCCCCGCCTGTACCCACCCCGGAGGGCTCGCGTGGGAGATCAGCACGGGCCAGCTTCCCGACCACAAGGTCATCGCTCATTCCCCCACGGGAGTCACGGGGTGGGCCGCGTTCTCTGCCGATGACACACGGCTCGAGTGCGCCCCCGAGGACGACGCCACCACAGCAGCACTCACGTCGTGGCTGTTCGACGTGGCCGCCGGCTCGCGGTTCAGCATTGCCGTTCATCACGAGCAGCATGCACTTCAACAGGATCTGATCAGCCGTGGATTGGTCGCGGAAGCACTTCCTCTCGCCGGTCTGAGCCATCCGGCCGAGAGCTTCAAAGCGCACGTGCCCTCCGGCTATCGGATACGCCCCATGGAGGACGGTGAAGAGGGGCGGCGCATCGAGACCCACAGGCGAGCATGGAAGCCCGCGGAGCTCCCCTTCACAGACGGCTCCGGCGGGAACATCGACCCGAATGCGGAGAGCAGGTTCAGTTCGTCGGCCCTCGAGAGCATGCAGGCCGCTCCCCTCTACAGGCGGGACCTGGATCTGGTGATCGAAGCGCCGGACGGGTCACTGGCCGGCTGCTGCACCTTCTGGCTGGACCCCGTGAGCGGCTGGGCAGAGCTGGAGCCGCTGGGCATCGTCCCCTCGCACCGAGGACTCGGCCTGGCGCAGACACTCGCACTCGAAGCGTGCCGCCTCACGGGCGAGCTGGGTGGGCACTCCGTGTTCATCAACTCTGCCCCGCTGCCCTACTACCGCGCTCCCTGGGACGCCTACCTCAAGGCGGGCTTCACCCCCATGAACAGGGGGATCCGGAAGACGCAGGCGGGCGACGCCCATCCCCACTGATTGATACCCGCTGCCGAATGGCGGTCTCAATGGGTCAATACACCACTCGATGGTCACACCGTAGGTATCAGCGCTGAGCCTCGCTGGATCTCGCGATGGACGGTAGTGCGGGAGATGTTGAACAGCCCGGCGAGGCCGGCCTGGATGTGTCCACCTGCTCGGTACCGGGTAGCCAGGTACCCGCGCTGGGCGCCGGGGAGCTTGGGCTGCTTGCCGCGTATCCGGTCCTTCGCGCGGGCGACGGCCGTGCCCCCGCGGGTGCGCATGCAGATCAGGACGGCCACGAACTCAGCGACCATGCTGAGCACGCTGAACAACAGGCGCCCCGCGGGGTCGGTGGGGCCGTCGACGGCAACCAGGCTGAGGGCCTGGCCGTGTCAATAAGCTCATCGGCGGAGTCGGTGCGGCCGATGTGTGCACGGTGAGAGACCCGCTTGCGGGCATGCGACTAAGCGGTTGACCGGTGCGGCGGAGGCGCTGAGCATTGTGGCCGTGAACCAAGCGAAGCAGGGCAGCAACTTCGACAACCCCATATCGGCCGCGATCTACGACCAGGCAGAGGGCTCCCGAGAGGACCTCGACCACTACGCGGCGATCGTCGAGGAACTGGCCGCTGGCTCGGTGATCGACATCGGGTGCGGCACCGGGACGCTGGCGATCATGCTGGCGGACCGCGGAAACGTCGTCACCGGGGTCGACCCCGCCGGTGCCATGCTCGACGTGGCCCGGGCCAAGCCGGGTGCAGAGAAGGTCCGATGGGTCCACGGGACAGCCGAGGCGCTTCCTTCCATCTCCTCAGCGGACCTGGCCATGATGACCGGCAACGTCGCTCAGGTCTTCGTGACCGATGAGCAGTGGCTCGGCACGCTGCGCGCCATCCACGACGCGCTCAACCACCTCGGGTACCTGGTCTTCGAAACCCGCATCCCCGAGCGTCGCGCGTGGGAAGAGTGGGCGGAGTGGGGATCCTCGACATACCAGGTCGAAGGGGTCGGAACGGTGCGAGACGTCTTCGAGGTGGTCGACGTGCAGGAGCCCTACGTCACCATCCGCTCCGACAACACTCTGCCCGACGGCTCGATCGTGCCGAACGAGTCGACGCTCATATTCCGGTCGATGCCTGAGCTGGAGAGGACCCTCGCTGCGGCCGGTTTCACCATCCGCGAGGTCCGCGACGCCCCGGACCGGCCGGGCCGGGAGTGGGTCGTGATTGCCCAGCGGGTGTGACCGGCCGACCGCGCATCGGTCCCGTCCACCACGCGGCATTCTCCGGCTGCACCCGTCCGTCGAGTCGAGCACTACGCGGTGACAGGGCCGTGCCGCCTCAGCCCCGACTCGCAGGGCTCGAAGAAGCCGTCCTGCGATGGATCCGCTGGCTGCGGCATACCGTCTGGGGACAGCCGATGCGAGTGACGACAGGGCATTGCAGCACTCCATGCAGCCCCTGCAGACTCGATCCATGCTGACGTTCGACCTCCTGTATCCGACTCCCGAGAGCGGCGAGGACGACTTCATCGAACTGGCGCGGCGGGCGGATCCGGCCGCACTCGTGCGGCCGATCTACTTCCCTTGGCCCGACGGCGTGGACGACCTGGCCGACCTTCCGACCAGCGAGCGCTACGACGCTGTCCGGTGCCTCGGAAGCGAAACTCATCTCCGCGCATCGATCCCTCCGCTCATCGCGAAGGACGCCCGCCCCGACGCCACGATCTTCGGGGTCACGAGCGCCAGCTTCCTCCAGGGCCCGGAGGGCGTCGCCCAGCAGCTGGACACGCTCGCCGGCATCACGGGGACACCCGTCACGAGCACCACCGCCGCATTCCAACGCGCGCTCGGCCACCTGGGGATCTCCCGAGTCTCACTCGCCTCGATCTACCATCGCGACGGCTCGTAGCCCTTCGTGGACCGGCTCGCGGAAGCCGGGGTGGAGACCGTCGGGCGGTACGACTTCGATGCGGGATCCGATCGCAAGGTTGCAACGTGGGGTGCCGGGCAGATCACGGACTTGGTGATGCGGTCGCTGTCGCCTGACGCGCAGGCCGTGGTCGTCCCGGAGACCGCTCTGCACACGGCTGGACTCGGCAGCGTGCTGGACGCCGCCGCGGGGCGCCCAGTGCTCACAGCCACTCAGGTCAGTCTCTGGGATGCCTACCGCCTGGCGGGAGTCAGCCCCGTCGCCACCGCCGCCGGCGTCCTGTTCGCGAAGCACACGAGCTAGAGGCGTGCCCGGACTCGCCACCGAACCTCGACAGAGCGAGCCTCAGTGAACCCTCGGGGCTGCAGGAGACGCCGACGCGTGCGGCGGCATCCTCCGATCGATCTCGTCCGCGATCCCTGCCTTCCTGCGGCGTTCAGGTTTCCGTCGGGCCCGGAACCTATTCACGTGGTTCGGCTGCGCCCTCGCTGAACTCTTGGGTCGCGGCGGATCCAGCACGAGGCCACCTCGCCTGCCCTCTGTCGCGGCAGGACATCATCCGGCACCCCTGGACCCGCTTCCCCCGTTCCATAGAGTGGCCGGATGGCTTCGAACGCTCGTGGATCGGTGGTGTCGCTGACGGCGGCGGTGTCGCTGGGTGTCGCGGTCTTCTTCACGCTCTACTCGCTCATCCCCATCACCCGCGCAGATGAGCCAGGGCTGAGCAGCGTGTTCGTGGGCACGATGATGGCGTTCGTGATGGGCGTGCAGGTGTTCACTCCAGCCCTGGTGCGCCGATTCTCCCTGCGCTTCGTGCTCTTGGGGGCGTTCGCCCTGCTTGCGGTCGGGGCGCTGGTCACCGGGTGGGCAGCGAACACGTCGATGCTGCTGGTCGGCGCGGTGGCGAGCGGGTCCGGATTCGGCACGCTGATCGTCGCCGGTGCGCTCGGGGTGGCGCTGCTCGTCGCACCGGACAGACTCGGCCGATCGCTGGGCACCTACGGGCTGATCACCATGGCGGCGTCGGCACTGGGCTCACCCGCCGGCGTGCAGCTCGCGCTCACGTTCTCCCTCCCCGTGTTCGGGGTGTGCGCGTTCGTCGCCGGGGTGCTCGCCATCGGGCTCTCGCTCGGCCTCCCCGGGGCTGTCGGCAGACCACACTCGGACGCAGCATCGGAGCCTTCCTCGACACCGGTGCCCTCACGGCCACGAGGTCTGCGAGGCGCAGTCGCCGATGCTCCGTGGCTCGTGCTGACGCTGCTGCTGGTCTCCGTGGTGCTGCTCTCGCACGGGCTGTCGAGCCTTCCGGTCCTCGCGTCCGCGTTCGGCAGCACTGCCGTGGTGGTGTTCGCCGTGCAAGGCGGGAACGCTCTCGGGCGCGGGCTCGGCGGTGAGCTGGAAGCCAGGACCAGTGCCCGCGCGACCACGATCGCCGGTGCGCTTCTGCTCGCCGTGGGCGGAGCATCTGGCGTGGTGATCGACGGCCTCATGGCGATCATCGTGGCCGGGGCGCTGATCGGCCTGGGAGTCGGGATCATACAGACGGTGACCCTGCACGCGGCGATGCTGCGCATGGACCCCGGCCATGCCTCGGTGGTGTGGAACCTCGGCGTCGACGGTGGCCTCTGGATCGGCGGCATCATCTGGGGTCTGGCCCTGAGCACTGATCTTGCTGTACCGGGAGCGCTGCTGTTCTCCGCCCTGGTTTTCGTGACAGGCACTGCGGTGGCGATCCAGGTGGGCAGCAGACGCCGAACCCGTTCTGCGGGACCGGACCGCGGAACAGGGCACGGGGAGGCATCGTCCGACCCACCGCCCGCCACGGACAGCTGATGAGTCGTCGAGGCGGTCCAGCGTGAGAGTTCGAACGGACTGACGAACGGCGAGCGCCGCGCGGTGACGGCACCGACGATCCTCGTGATGCGAGGGCGGGCCCACCACACCACCTGGGAGACCTCGCCTGCTGGCGAAGAGGTACGCGCGTCGAGCTCGAGGTGGGTGCGCGTCTGCCACGCCAAGTACCCTCATCGAGACTTCGGCAGCGCTGTCCCCGCGCACCGCGTGCATCCGCCCATCCCCCAGCCCCCAGTCCCCAGTCCCCACCGAGGTGCCCATGACCACGACCACCGCCTCCCGCTGGCGGCTGCTGCCGATGCGACCCCGCGACCCGGACGAGGAGGGACGCGCCGGCTCGTCCCTCGAGCTGTTCTTCGACCTGGTCTTCGTGATCGCCGTGAGCATCGCGGGCACCGAGCTCCACCACGCCCTCGCCGCGTCGCACGTGCTCAGCGGCGTGGGCCATTACGCGATGGTGCTGTTCGCGATCTGGTGGGCGTGGATGAACTTCACCTGGTTCGCCACCTCGTTCGACACCGACGACTGGCTCTACCGGGTGCTCACCATCGCCCAGATGGGCGGCGTGATGGTGGTGGCCGCGGGCGTCGGGCCCGTCTTCGAGCACGATTCCTTCGGCGTGATGATCGCCGGGTACGTCGTCATGCGCCTGGCGATGGTCGTGCAGTGGCTGCGGGCGGCCATGACGCCGTCCTCGACGGACGAGGCGCGCCGAGCGGCCCTCCACTACGCCATCGGCATCGCCGTCGTCCAGGCGCTCTGGGGCCTCATACTCCTGCTGCCGCACGGCCTGCTGATCCCCGCGGCGATCTTCCTGATCCTCGCCGAGATCAGCGTTCCCGTCATCGCCGAGCAGCGCGGACGCACCCCCTGGCATCCCGAGCACATCACCGAGCGCTACGGCGGATTCACCCTGATCCTGCTCGGCGAGAGCCTGCTCGCGTCCTCCCACGCGATCCTCGAGGCGCGCGACGCCGAGGTCCCGCTCACGCAGCTGGTCCCGCTGGGAGTGCTGTGCCTGATCGTGACGGCGGCGCTGTGGTGGGTCTACTTCTGGCCCCGGCATTCCGAGGCGATCGACGGCGCTCTGCGGAACTCCCTGATGTACGGGTACGGCCACTACGTGATCTTCGCGGCCGCCGGCGCGTTCTCCGTGGGCATCGAGCTCGAGGTCGACGTCGCCACCGGCGAATCGGCCATCGGACCGATCGCCGCCGCCTACGCGGTCTCCCTGCCGATCGCGATCTTCCTGGTGGGCATGTGGTGCGTGGTGCTCCGCCGCTCGGCCGACGCCGTGGTGAGCACCGCGCTCGCGCTCGCGGTGCTCGTGGTGCTGATCGATCCGCTGGTGCCGCTGCCCATCGCGCTCACCACGATCGTGATGGCGCTGCTCGTCGCGGTGATGGTCTGGCGCAGGCCGCGGACGTCGGCCCGCTGACCCGTCGGTCTACGGACCCACGGCCCCACGGCCCCACGGCCCCACGGACCAGCTGACGCTCGGACCAGCTGAGCCGCTCTCGCTCCGGGCCGCCCTCGTCGAGCGCCCCCGCGCTCACACCCGCGCGTGCAGCTCCTGGAGAAGCGCCCGGGCACCGCGCGTGCGCAGCACGTCGAGGGCGTGGAGGTACGGCGTCGTGAAGGCCTCGTACTCGACGAGGTCGCCGAACAGCTCCGCGTCGCGCAGGAACGCGAGGGGGTCCTCGTCGTGCTTCGCGGCGGCGGCCATCACCCGGTCGTGCAGACGGTCGACGACGGGCCACTCCTCGCCGTTCTCCCCCGTGCCCTCGGCGTAGCGGGCCCAGGAGGCGACGATCGCCGCGCATGCGCTCACGTCGCGCCCGGCCTCGAGATTCTCCTGGATCACGGGCACCATCCAGGTGGGGATGCGGTCGCTGGACTCGGCGGCCAGGCGCGCGAGGGTGTCGCGCACGTGCGCGTTGGAGAAGCGCGCCATGAGCTCGTCCTTGTAGGCGTCGAGGTCGATGCCGGGGACGTCGGGGACCGTGGGCGTGCCCTCCCGGTCCATGTACAGGCTGCGGGTGAAGGGGGCGAGGTCCTCGTCCTGCGCGGCCTCGTGGGCGAAGGTCTGCCCGAGCAGCAGCCCGAAGTAGGCGATGGCCTGGTGGGAGCAGTTCAGCAGGCGCAGCTTCATCAGCTCGTACGGCTCGACGTCCTCGACCATCTGCACGCCCACCTCCTCCCAGGCGGGGCGGCCCAGCGGGAAGGAGTCCTCGAGCACCCACTGCACGAAGTCCTCGCTGACCACGGGCCAGGCGTCCTGGACGTCGTACTCGCGGGAGATCATCTCGATGTCGGACTCGGCGGTGACCGGGGTGATGCGGTCGACCATGCAGTTGGGGAAGGCGACGTGCTCGTCGATCCACGGGGCCATGGGCGCATCGCCGTGCAGGCCGGCCTCGTCGCGCAGCTGCGCGTAGGCGAGGATCATGCGCTTGGCGAGGTCGCCGTTGCCGCGCACGTTGTCGCAGGACATCACCGTGAACGGGGGCGTGCCGGCCTCGCGGCGGCGACGCAGCGCCTCGACGACGAAGCCGAACATCGTCTGCGGGTGGCCGACGGGCGCGTCCCCGCTCCCCTCGCCGCCGAAGGCGGTGCGCACGTCCTCGGCGACGGCGGGCGTCTCGCGCTGGAACTCGCCGGTCGAGGGGTTGTAGTTGTAGCCGCCCTCGGTGACGGTGAGGGAGACGATGCGGGTGCTCGCCTCGCTCATGCGCGCAAGCACGGCCTCCGGATCGTCGGGCGCGAAGAGGTACTCGGCGATCGAGCCGATCACCCGCGGGTCCTGGGTGCCGTCGGGCGCCTTCGTGACCAGGGTGTACAGCCCGTCCTGCGCCCCGAGCGCGTCGCGCATGCGTGCATCGCCGGGCAGCAGGCCCACGCCGCACAGCGCCCAGTCGAGGTCGCGGCCGGCGCGCATGAGGCGGTCCAGGAACATCGCCTGGTGGGCCCGGTGGAAGCCGCCGACGCCGAAGTGGACGATGCCGACGGACCTCTCCTCGAGCGGGACATCGGGGACCGGGATCCGGCCTGCGGCCGCGATCTCGGGCAGGGCGGCGGCGTTCAGGGAGGTCATGACGCATCCTTCGTCATCGGCGGATGGAGACGGGGCCGACGATACCAGCGCCCGGATCAGATGAGCAGTCCTCGCTCTCACCCGAGCAGATCGGCGACCTGCGTCGCGAGCTCGGCGGAGAGCACGAGGTCGTCGACGAGGCCCGCGCGGGCGGCCGCGACCACGGCTTCGGGATGACCCACGGCCGGGGCGACCGCCACCACGTGCGCGCGCCGCAGCTGCTCGGCGCCCACCCCGATCACGCGCTCCTCGATGCCGGCCCGAGCGACCCGCCCCTCGGCGTCCACGAGGACGCCGGCGCACTCTGCGACCACGCCCGCCTCCCGCGCCCGGCCGCGCTCGTCCTCGGAGAGCCGGCTCCACAGGGTCGAGGCGCCGGGCCACCAGGCGCCGATCGAGACGGTCGCGACGTCGATCTCGTCGGCCGCCTCGAGCGCGGAGCGCACCTCGTCCATGCCGCGCAGCGAGGCAGCGACCTCGGGCGAGTCGACGATCAGTGGCGTGGGCAGCGCCCAGATGCCGCCGCCCGCGAAGGATCCGAGCGTATGGATGAGGGCCGAGGAGTGCGCGCTCGAGTAGCCCGGCGCGCTCAGAGGACCGACGAGCTGGACGACATCGACCCTGGGCAGGGCGTCGAGCGAGTCGGGCAGGTGCATGAGCGTGCGCGACCAGGCGACCCCGAGGCGCCCGCCGTCGTGCAGGAGGTCCGGCAGCAGCCGCCCGACCTGCCGGGCGAGGGCCGCGCGCATGGTCTCGTCCACGCGCGGGGAGGCGACGACGACGCGGGAGATGCCGAGCTGCTCGGCGAGCGGCGCGAGATCGCGGCCCGACTCCGCCGGGTCGTGGATCTGGATCCGCACGATGCCCTGCGCACGCGCCTCCTCGAGCATCCGCGCGACCTGGAAGCGCGAGAGCCCGTGCTCCTTCGCGATGTCCACCTTCGAGCGATTCTGGACGTAGTACTCGGTCGCCAGATGCGCCTTGAGGGAGCCGTCGTCCGCGGGCATGGGAGCTCCTGTGGGTGGTCGAGGGGGCGTGATGGTCGTGGCAGTCGTGATGGTCATGGTGGGCGACGTCGTGTCGCGCCGGATCGGCGCGGCTGGTTCCGGGGAGGCCGGCCGACGCCGCGCGCCGCACCCGCGTCCCGATTCCGTTCCGCCTGTTGCTCCGCGAAGCGTATATGACTACGCTCACGAATCAGATGAGCACGTCCGCCCATCAGATGTGCGGCCGCTCGCGACGGCCCATCGACCGCACCGACCACCTGCGGGTCCGACTCCGACGTCGGCTCGCGACCCCGGCCCCGTCGGCCCTCCGAACCTCCTCCTCCCGTCCGAGCCGGCGCACGGTCCTGGGCGCGGGCGCGCTCGGCGCCGGCGCGGCGAGCCTGGGCCTGGCCGGCTGCGGCTCGGGCAGCAGCGGCGGCAAGCAGTCCATCGTCGTCGCGATCGTCTCGAACCCGCAGATGCAGGACGCGATCGGGCTCGTCGACCACTTCCGGGCCGACCACCCCGACGTGGACGTGCGCTTCGTGTCGCTCCCGGAGAACGAGGCCCGCGCGAAGATCACGGCGTCGGTCGCCTCGGGCGGCGGCGAGTTCGACGTCGTGATGATCTCCAATTACGAGACCCCGCTGTGGGCGAAGAACGGCTGGCTCACCGACCTGCAGCCCTTCATCGACAAGACCGAGGGCTACGAGCCCGAGGACTTCATCCCCACCATCCGCGAGGCCCTGACCTCCGGGAAGTCCATGTACTCGGTGCCGTTCTACGGCGAGAGCGCGTTCCTCGTCTACCGCAAGGACCTCTTCGACGAGGCCGGGCTGACGATGCCCGGCCACCCCAGCTGGGACGACATCCGCTCGTTCGCGAAGACCCTGCACGACCCCGAGAACGGCATGTCCGGCATCGCCCTGCGCGGACTCGCCGGCTGGGGCGAGAACCTCGCGCCCATCAACACCGCCATCAACACCTTCGGCGGCTGCTGGTTCGACATGGACTGGGCGCCTCGACTGGACTCCGAGGAGGTCCACGAGGCCGTCTCCACCTACGTCGACACCGTGCGCACCTGGGGCCAGCCGGGCGCGGCGACCTCAGGCTTCGGCGAGTGCCTCACCCAGTTCGCCCAGGGCAACGCCGCCATGTGGTTCGACGCCTCCTCGATGGTCTCCGGGATCGAGAACCCCGACTCCTCGACCGTCGTCGGCAAGACCGACTACACGCTCGGGCCGACGGTCGACACCGAGTCCACCGGGTGGCTCTACTCGTGGGCGCTCGCGATCCCCGAGACCTCCACGAAGAAGCAGGCCGCCTGGGACTTCATCGCCTGGATGACCCACCCCGACTACTTCCAGCTGGTCGGGAAGGAGGTGGGCTGGGAGGCGCTGCCCCCGGGCTCCCGCAGCTCGACCTACGAGATCCCCGAGTACAAGAAGCTCGCCGCCCACTACGCGACCCCCACCCTCGACTCGATGGACAACGCGACGCAGGAGAAGGCCATGACCCAGGAGGTCCCCTACCCCGGACTGCAGTTCGTGGGCATCCCCGAGTTCCAGGACCTGGGCACCCGGGTGGGCCAGCAGCTCTCGGCCGCGATCGCCGGCGGGCAGAGCGTCGAGGACGCCCTCTCCCAGGCGCAGACCTTCGCCGCGTCCGTCGCCCGCACCTACGGATGGGAGGGCTGAACGATGACGACCGCCGCCGCAACCGGGGCCCCGCAGTCCCGCGGGAGCTCGCAGCCCCGTCGCACCGCGGCGCCGCGCGGCACCGCGCAGTCCCGGGCCGACGGGTGGAGCCGGCGCCTGCCGCTCCTGCCCGCCTTCGTGTTCGTGGTGATCTGCACGCAGATCCCGTTCCTGCTGACCATCTGGTACTCGCTGCGCTCGCGCAACCTCCTGCGCCCCGAGGGCGAGGAGTTCGTGGGCCTGCAGAACTTCCTCGACATCTTCCGCGACTCCACCTTCCGCGGCGCCGCCCTGAACTCGATCCTCATCACGCTCGCCTGCGTGGCCGTCGCCCTGCTGCTGGGGCTCGGGCTGGCGCTGCTGCTGGACCGGAAGTTCCTGGGCCGCGGGATCGTGCGCACCCTGCTCATCACGCCGTTCCTCATCATGCCGGTCGCCGGCGCGATGCTCTGGTCGATCTCGATGTTCGACCCCACCTACGGGCTCGTGAACTGGCTGATCTCCCTGGTGGGCGTCGGCCCCGTGGACTGGACCAGCCAGCTGCCCGTGTTCTCGATCGTGGTGGCGCTGGTGTGGCAGTGGACGCCGTTCATGATGCTCCTGCTGCTCGCCGGCCTGCAGTCGCAGACCGGCGACGTGCTCGAGGCCGCCTCGATGGACGGCGCCTCCCCGTGGCAGACGTTCCGCCACATCACGCTCCCCCACCTGCGCTTCTACATCGAGCTCTCGGTGCTGCTGGGCGCGATCTACGTGGTCAACACCTTCGACCAGATCTACCTGATGACCGCGGGCGGACCGGGCACGGCGAGCGCGAACCTGCCGTTCTACATCTACCAGCGCGCGTTCCTCGGCTTCGACATCGGCCAGTCCGCCGCGATGGGCGTGGTCACCGTCGTCGCCACCATCATCATCTCGACGCTCGCGCTGCGCCTGATCTTCCGCAGCATCAACGCCAAGGAGCAGTCATGAGCACCGTCGCCGACGCCTCCCCCGCCCCGTCGCCCCGGCCCTCGCCCGCTGGGTCCGCAGCCACCCGCACGTCGGCCCCCGGCGCCCCCGCGATCCGACCCAAGCGCGCCCGCGGCACCACGACCGGACGCCTGCTGGGCATCCTCGCCTGGATCGTGGGGCTGATCTTCTTCGCGCCGGTCGCCTGGATGGTGCTCACGAGCTTCAAGCAGGAGTCGCAGGCCGCCTCGAACCCGCCCACCTTCCTGTTCACCCCGACCCTCGACCAGTACAAGGCGGTGCTCGCCTCCGGCGCGGGCAGCTACCTGCTGAACTCGGTGATCGCGACGGCCTGCTCGACGCTGCTGGTGCTCGTGCTCGCCATCCCCGCCGCCTACGCGCTCAGCATCCGGCCGGTGAAGAAGACCCAGGACGTGCTGTTCTTCTTCATCTCCACGAAGATGCTGCCGGTGGTCGCGGTGATCATGCCGATCTACGTGATCGCCGGACAGCTGCGGATGCTCGACAACCTGCTCACGCTGATCGTGCTCTACACGGCGATGAACCTGCCGATCGCGGTGTGGATGATGCGCTCGTTCTTCCTCGAGGTGCCCGGCGAGGTGCTCGAGGCCGCCTCGATCGACGGCGCCTCCCTCATGCGCACGATGCGCACCGTGCTGCTGCCGATGGTGGCGCCCGGCGTCGCGGCCACCGCGCTGATCTGCGTGATCTTCGCGTGGAACGAGTTCTTCTTCGCCCTGAACCTCACCGCCGCGAACGCCGCCACGGTGCCGATCTACCTCATGAGCACGATGACCTCCGAGGGCCTGTTCCTCGCGCGGCTCTCCGCCGCCTCGGTCATCGCCTCCCTGCCCGTGGTGCTCGCCGGCTGGATCGCCCAGAAGCAGCTGGTGCGCGGGCTCTCGATGGGCGCGGTGAAGTAAGGGGGCCGCGGAGGGGCTGCATTTCGGTCGGGGCTCTCTCGCGCGGAGGACGTCCGTCGCGTGTCGGGTGCGGCGCGAGTCGGGTGCGGCGCAAGGGCAGCCGCGGAACTCGGTCAGTGAGGACTAGAGGCGCGACCCGGTCTGACCAGGGGAATGTGGATGATCGGCCGACAGCCCACCCCGCCACGTGCACCCTGGGGCGATGACACGGACCCCGGAACCGCTGCCGAGCTCTCTCGGGCCCGTGTTCACCGCTGCCGAGGCGTTCACGGCCGGCGTCAGCACTGGCCGACTGCGGGCGCCGGACCTGGGGCGGGTGCAGCGGGGCCTCTACCGGCGAGGTCCACGGTTCACTGCAGAGGACGTCGCGCGGGCACTGCGCTGGTCCGACGCGAGCGTGATGCTGTGCGGACCCACCGCCGCGCAGGTCCTCGGCATACCGCTCCCCTCAGCCCTCGATATCGCAAACACCCAGCAGATCCACCTCACCAGCGCCCATGCACGGCGCAGCTCGAGGATGCTGGTCTGGCACCGACTCACGATCGACCGTGACGACGTCCTCGACGCACAGGGGTGCCGACTCACCGGTCGGGTCCGCACAGCGATGGACCTCGTCGAGCACATGACGCCCGACGACCTCGTCTCCGTGCTCGATCACCTGATCCGCCACCCGCGCCCCCGCCTCGAGGGCCGCTCCGCTCCGTACGCGACCCCCGAGGGTCTGCGCCTCACGATCGACTCCTCCCGACGCACCGGGCGGGCTCCCCTGCGCGCAGCGCTCGCACGAGCCCGGGTCGGCAGCGACTCCCCGGCCGAGACGTCGCTGAGGCTGTCGCTCGTGCGCGCCGGCATCCCCGATCCGCAGCTCAACGTCAGGGTCTGGGAGAACGGCGTCGACCTGGGGGAACCGGATCTGAGCTGGCCGGAGTGGAAGGTGTGCGTCGAGCACGAAGGACCCAGCCACCTCACGCCCGAGCAGCTGGCGAAGGACATCCGTCGCGCCAAGCGCCGCGCGGCCCACGGGTGGCTCGAGATCCGCACCGTCGCCGAGCACCTCCGATCCCACGGACGGCTCGCGGTGCACGAGGTGCGAGCCGCCCTCCGCTCGCACGGCTGGGAGGGCTGAGCTGGGGGTGTGGGGGCTGAGCGTTGGCCCCTGGGTCCTGGCCCCTGGGTCCTGGATCCTGGGCCCTGACTCCTGGGGCTTGGGTCCCGGCCCCGACTCCTGGCTCGACGCGAACAGTGCTGCGCAACGGTCGTTATGAGCCTCCAGAACGACCGTTACGCAGCACTCAAACTCCGAGCGCCACCCCGGAGCACCCGAAACAGGGGTCACACACGAACAGTGCTGCGCAACGGTCGTTATGAGCCTCCAGAACGACCATTACGCAGCACTCAAACGCGAGGCACAGCGGGAGGCACGGTGCGCTCCGCGCCCCGCGCTATGCGCCCCGGGCGACCGCGTCAGCCGGCGAGGCGTGCGATGACCTCGGCGTTGAAGGCGTCGAGGTCGCCGGGGTTGCGGCTCGTGGTGATGCCGCGGTCGGTGACGACCTGCTCGTCGACCCAGTCGGCTCCCGCATTGCGCAGGTCGGTCGCGACCGAGGTGAAGCTGGTCATCCGCAGACCGTCGACGAGGCCAGCCTCGATGAGGATCCACGGGGCGTGGCAGATCGCGGCGATGGGCTTGCCCACGGCGGCGAAGGCCTTCACGAGGCCCACGGCGTCCTCGTCGATCCGCAGGGAATCGGCGTTCAGGGTGCCGCCGGGAAGGACCAGGGCGTCGAAGTCGTCGGCGTTCGCGCCCGTGATGGGGCCGTCGACGGGGAACTCCTTGCCGCGGTCCCAATCACCATTCAGGGCGACGACCGTTGCGTCCTCGGCGGAGAGCAGCACGGTCTTCGCGCCGGCCTCCTGGAGGGCGGCGAGGGGCTTGTCGAGCTCGGGCTCCTCGACGCCGCGGTTCGCGATGAGTGCGACGGTGCGTCCGGTCAGGTCGGTCATGATGCTTCCCTTCGCTCGGGGGTTCCCGCGAGGCGGGACTCGACGTCCACGCTATGCCCGGCGGGTGAGGTCGTGAAGAGGTCGCGCCAGGAGCGAACAGGGCGCCGCATCCAGGAGCGGGCACGTCGCCTCGCGCTCCAGGGACGAGCTGTGCACCACCGGCGCTGCACACGCGCCGGCCGCCCCGCGCGACCCCCGACCCCTCAGCGCGCGTCGGCGCGGAAGGTGCGCAGGCGCAGGCTGTTGAGCACCACGAACACGCTGGAGAAGGCCATGGCCGCGCCGGCGAGCATGGGGTTCAGCAGGCCGAGCGCGGCCAACGGGATCGCGGCGACGTTGTAGGCGAAGGCCCAGAACAGGTTCCCGCGGATCGTGCGCAGGGCGCGGCGTGCGAGGCGGACAGCGTCGGCCGCGGAGCGCAGGTCGCTGCGCACCAGGGTGATGTCGGCGGCCTGGATCGCCGCGTCGGTGCCGCCGCCCATGGCCAGGCCCAGGTCGGCCTGGGCGAGGGCGGCCGCGTCGTTGACGCCGTCGCCGACCATCGCGACCTTCCGACCCTCGCTCTGCAGGCGGGCGATCACGGAGACTTTGTCCTCGGGCATGACCTCGGCGATCACCTCGTCGATGCCGACCTCGGAGGCGACGCGCTCGGCGACGGTGCGGCCGTCGCCAGTCAGGAGCACGGGGCGCAGTCCCAGTCCGCGCAGACGCGAGATGGCGTCGTCGCTCGAGGGACGCAGGGCGTCGGCGACGGTGAGGACGCCGCGCGCCTGCCCGTCCCAGGCGACGAGCACGGCGGTGCGGCCCGCATCCTGCGCGCTCTCCTGGAACGCGGCGAGCTCGGCGGGCACGCGGATCGCGTCAGCCCCGTCGGCCCC
>NZ_JAKRMO010000072.1:0-19094 GCF_022346485.1 Brachybacterium sp. ACRRE
CTCCGACCCCCGGAACCCCTCCGCCCGGTCTGCCGACCCGTCGGCCGATGTCTCCGCGCTCAGCCAGGAGGAGAAGATCGCCCTCACCGGCGGAGCCGACTTCTGGCACCTCCACGATGCCCCCTCCCTGGGTCTCGGGCAGATCCAGGTGAGCGACGGACCGCACGGACTGCGCCAGCAGTCCGGCGCGGCCGACAACCTGGGGCTCAACGACTCCGTCGAGGCCACCTGCTTCCCGCCCGCCGTCGGCCTCGCCTCGACCTGGAGCCGCTCGAGCGCGGCCGCCGTCGCCGGGGCGATCGCCGAGGAGGCCCTCGCCGGCGGCGTCTCCGTGGTGCTGGGCCCGGGCATGAACATCAAGCGCTCGCCGCTGTGCGGACGCAACTTCGAGTACTTCTCCGAGGACCCGCACCTGTCGGGCGAGCTCGCGACCGCCTTCGTGGACGGCATGCAGGAGCACGGCGTCGGCACCTCGGTCAAGCACTTCGCGCTGAACAACCAGGAGACCGACCGCATGCGCGCGGACGTCGACGTGGACGAGCGCACCATGCACGAGATCTACCTGCGCGCCTTCCGCACGGTGGTCACGCGGGCCCAGCCGTGGACCGTCATGTGCTCCTACAACAGCGTGGACGGCACCCCTGTCGCCCGGAACCGCCGCCTGCTCACCGAGATCCTGCGCGAGCAGTGGGGGTTCGAGGGGCTCGTGGTCTCCGACTGGGGAGCGGTCGAGGACCGGCCCGCCTCCGTGCGGGCGGGCGTGGACCTGCAGATGCCCGCCGACCCCTTCGGCGAGCAGGACCTGCGCGAGGCCGTCGCGCGCGGGGACGTGGACCAGGAGGCGCTGGACCGCGCCGCCGGGAAGGCCGTCGCACTGCTGCGCCGCGGGCTCGCCGCGGCCGACCCCGACGCGGCCTACGACGCCGCGGCGCACCATCGCATCGCCGTCGAGGCGGCCCGCCGCGCGCTCGTCCTCCTCGAGAACGACGGCACGCTGCCCCTCGCCGAGCCAGGGACCGGCGCAGATGCGGGGACCGGTGCGGGCGCCGCCTCCGACGCCGAGGGACTCGTGATCATCGGCGACTTCGCGCAGACCCCACGCTACCAGGGAGCCGGCTCCTCGCACGTGAACCCAACCCGCCTCACCGACGCGCTCGGCGCGATCCGGGCGATCGCCGGCGAGGACGTGCCCTTCGCCCGAGGATTCGCCCCGGGGACGGCCGACGGGGCGACGGACGCTGCCCTGAGCTCCGAAGCCCTGCGCGCTGAGGCCGTCGAGCTCGCGCACGGCGCCCGCACCGCCGTGCTCTTCCTGGGGCTCGGGGAGGACGTCGAGTCCGAGGGCTTCGACCGCACCGACATCGAGCTGCCCGCAGCCCAGCTGCAGCTCCTCGAGGAGGTCCGGGAGGTCGCCGAGCGCGTGGTCGTGGTCCTCTCGAACGGCTCCGTGGTGCGCCTGCCCGAGGCGCTGCGCGGCGTCAACGCCCTGCTCGAGGGCTGGCTGCTGGGCCAGGGCGGCGGCGAGGCCACGGCCGACATCCTCTTCGGCCGCGCGAACCCCTCGGGCCGCCTCGCGGAGACCATCCCCCTGCGCCTCCAGGACACCCCCTCGTACCTGCATTTCCCGGGCGAGGACTCGCACGTGCGCTACGGCGAGGGCCTGTTCGTGGGATACCGCGGCTTCGACGCCGTGGACGCGGAGGTCGCCTATCCCTTCGGCCACGGCCTCAGCTTCACGACCTTCGCGCAGAGCGATCTGGCGGTGACCGCTACGGCCGGGGGCGGCATCGACCTCGAGGTGACGGTCGAGAACACCGGCGACCGCGCGGGTCGCGAGATCGTCCAGGCCTACGTCTCCGTGCCGAGCTCCCGCGTGACCCGCGCCCCGCGCGAGCTCAAGGGCTTCGCCGAGGTCGAGCTCGCGCCCGGCGAGTCCCGACGCGTGGGGATCTCGATCCCTGCGGAGGCCCTGCAGATCTGGAGCCCCGCGGCCGGCGGCTGGGTCGTCGAGGGCGGCACCTACCGCGTCGAGGTGGGGGCCTCGAGCCGGGACCTGCGCGCATCGGCCGACGTCGAGATCGCGGGCGACGAGCCCCGCCCGGTGATGACGATGACCTCGACGCCGCTCGAGATCCGTGCCGTCCCCGGCGGGGAGGAGGCGCTCGGCTCGCTCCTCGGCGACAGCGGTCTGTTCGCGGACCCCGAGATGCTGAAGATGGCCGAGCAGATCCCCGTCGGCCGCTTCACCGGCCTCGGAGGGTTCAGCCGCGAGCAGCTCCAGGAGATGCTCGACCGCGTGAACAGGGGCTGAGCACGGTCAGCGACTGAGCACGGCCAGCGAATGACCATTCTCAGGCGCTGACAGAGAGCCGCCGCGGGTCCACGGGGAATCGCGGCGGCTCGTGCGCGGCGAGACGGCGCACCTCCTCGAGCGCGGACTCGCCCATGCGGTGCAGCTCGTTGCCCTGCGAACCGGCGATGTGCGGGGTGATCAGCACCGTCGGCACGTCCCACAGCGGGTCGTCGGCCGGAAGATCGTCCTCGACGTCGAGCACGGCGCTGATCCGTCCGCTGAGCAGCTCGGCGCGCATCGCGTCGCGATCCACGAGGGCGGGCCGCGCCGTGTTCAGGAAGGTCGCGCCGTCGGGCATCGAGGCGAGAAGTCGCGCCGTGACCATGCCTTGGGTGGAGGGGACGTCCGGGGCATGGAGGCTCACCACGTCGCTGCCCGCGAACAGGTCGTCGAGCTCGACCTTGCGGCCGCCCAGCGCCGCGATCTCCTCGGCGCTCACGAAGGGGTCGCTGACGAGCACCTCGAGGTCGAAGCGGCGCAGGTGCTCGGCGACGAGACGGCCGATGCGCGAGGCGCCGATGAGACCCACGACGGAGCGGAAGTTCCCCACGCGCTCGCTCACCGGAGGCTCCCGGCGCCGATCGCGCACCTCACGGTGCCTGGCCGCCTGCGCCAGGGTGCGCTTGCCGGCCAGGAGGATCTGCGCGAGCGCGAACTCGGCGACGGGCACGGCGTTCGCCTCGGTCGCCGAGGTGACGACGATGTCCCCGCGCTCCCACACGGCCTCGGAGACGACGAAGCGGATGGTGCCCGCGGTGTGCACGATCGCGCGCAGCCGCGGCATGCGCCCGAGAGCCGCCGCGTCGACGAGCGGCGAGCCCCAACCGGTGAGGAGCGCGTCGACGGCGGAGAGCTCGTCGTCCTCGAGCTCGGAGAGATCGGGCGCGGTGTGCTCGACATCGACGTCCGCGAGCGCGGCCAGGCGCTCCAGCTGGTCGCGGTCGAACATGCGGTGCTGCAGCCCGTCGGGCATCGCGAGCAGGACTTTCATGAGGTGGATGCTCCGTCCACCCCGATCAGTGCGCGGAGCGTCGCCGCCTCGCGGTCGAGCACCGCGGGGTCATCGTCCGGGACGAACTCGAGCAGGGCGTCGCGGTCCGAGCCCTCGGCCTGCAGGATCGAGAACGCCGCGCGCCACAGGTCCGCGCGCTCCGCGAGCGGCAGGCGCGCGGCGCCGGGCCACCACGAGAACACGTGGATGGTCGACGTGCGCGGCAGCGCGGTGCGCAGCGTCTGCAGGGCCTCGCCGTCCGGCATGTCCTGGTGCGGCTGCCAGTAGGTGCGCACGTTGCCCGCGGCGACCTCGTCGAGCAGGCGCATGGTCGACTCGATCTCGTCGGTGAGCGTCCCGCCGTGGAACTCGAGGCCGAGGTCGATCCCGTGCTCGCCCGCGCGCGTCGCGAACTCGCGGATGCGCCGGGCGGTCTGTGCCCGCTGCGGTGTCGGGGTCCGACGGGAGCCCGTGCTGCCCGCCCACACGCGGATCCTCGGGGCGTGCAGGGCGCGGGCGGAGGCGAGCACCGCGTCCGCGTCCGCGCGATGTGCGGCATCGTCGCCGGTGAACCGCAGGTAGGAGCCGTAGGACGCGACGGAGAGCCCCGCCTGCTCGGTGAGGAGGCGGACGCGCTCGGCGCTCTCCGTGTCCCCGGGCGGGACGTGCACGTCCCCGCCCCATTCGATGCAGGAGAGGCCGGCGCGTCGGGCGAGGTCGATCAGCTGCTCGGCCGTCAGGTCGCGGAAGGTGATGGAGCAGAGGCCGGGACGGATCATCGTGCGCCGGTCCTTTCCGCCGGGTCCCAGTCCCGGCAGCAGAGAACGAACAGGTATCCGTCGGGGTCGCGCAGGGTCACGCCCCACGTGTCCCAGTAGGGGTTGCGAGCGGCGACGCGGACGCCGCCGGCCCTCTCGATCCGGGAGATCCACGCGTCCGACGCCGGCTCGCCGAGATAGACGACGAGCAGGTCCTCGTCCGTGGGACGGGCCTCGGCCGCGCTCTGCGGATCGTCCACGAGCTCGAGATGCCAGCTTCCCCCGGCGGGACCGACCATGGTCAGACGATGCCCACCCTCGGCCGAAGCGTCCGTGCGCCACTGGACCTCGAGCCCGACGCCGTCGACCCAGAAGCGCTCTGCGGCGGCCAGGTCGCCGGTCGGACGGGCGATGCGAAGCGGCGCGGACGAGAGATCGTGCATGGGCGTCATGGTCTCATCGGCTCCGATGGCGCCCGGGGTGATCCCGTACGCCGAGCTCCAGCGCCCAGGCGCCCAGCACATCGGCGACGCGGCCGTGGACGCGCACGGTCGCGCGGTCGTCGGCCCGGGTCGGGCCGTCGTTGACGATCACCACGGGCTTGCCGTCGGCGAGGGCCTGGCGGGCGAATCGCAGACCCGACATGACGGTGAGGCTCGAGCCGAGCACGAGCAGGGCGCGCGAGCGCTCGAGCAGCGCGAAGGCATCGGCGACCATCTCGCGCCGCGCGCTCTCCCCGAAGAACACCACGTCGGGCTTGAGCATCCCGCCGCACAGGGCGCACGGCGGGTAGCGGAAGCGGCTCGTGCGGTCGACTTCGGCGTCCCCGTCGGGCGCCTGGGCGGCGTCCCGGGCGAGGTCCTCGAGGCGCGCGGCGATGTCGGGGTTCATCCCCAGCAGGCGCGAGTGCAGGGAGTCGCGGGAGATGGTCGCGTCGCAGTCCAGGCAGCGCACCACGTCGAGGCGCCCGTGCAGGTCGACGACCGGTTCCGAGCCCGCCTCCTCGTGCAGCCGGTCCACGTTCTGGGTGATCACGCCCGTGATCTCGAGGGGCGCGGCGAGCGCGGCGAGCAGGCGGTGCCCGCGGTTCGGCCGGGCGGCGCCGAACTGGGTCCAGCCGACCGTCGAGCGCGCCCAGTACCGGCGCCGCGACAGATCGGAGCGGACGAACTCCTGGTAGGTCATCGGCGTGCGCGGCACCGCGCGCGGACCGCGATAGTCGGGAAGCCCCGACTCCGTGGACAGTCCCGCCCCGGTCAGCACGGTGACCGGGCCGCCCCGCAGCACGTCGAGCGCTCCGAGCACCTCCTCGGGAGTGCTCAGCCGGCCGTAGAGCGAGGGATCCGCGGGGCCCCAGGGATGGTCGCGGGCATGGGTGCGGAACACGTGGTCCCCGGGGTCGGCTCCCGTGTCCGCGCTGCGCGAGCCGGTCGAGAACCAGCGGCCGACGTCCGCGGCGGGGCCGGAGGGGGCGGGGGCCTCACCCACCGAACACCAGCTCCTCGGCGATGCCGCTGACGCCCGGCGCGACCGCGAACAGGGAGCCCGCGGCGGGGTCCTCGCCCTCGGGCAGGTTCTCCCTGCTGGTGGTGAGGTACAGGGTCGTGAGGCCCTCGCCGCCGAAGGTGCAGGCGGTGACCTGGCGGGCGCCCACCTCGATGCGCTCGGCCACGGTGCCGTCGGCCTCGAGGCACAGGGCCCTGCCGGCGCCGTTCATCGCGACCCACACGCGGCCGTTGGCGTCGACCGTGAGGCCGTCGGGGTGGCCGTCCTCGTCGCCCAGGTCGCGGAAGGTGCGTCGGTCCACGAACCCCGCGGTCTCGTCCCAGTCCAGGACGTCGACGCGGCCGGTGGGGGTGTCCACGTAGTACCCGTGCGCGTGGTCGGGGGACATCGCCAGCCCGTTGGAGATCGTGACGTCGTCCCATGCGCGGATCGCCGTGCCGTCGGTGCCGAGCCGCCACATCGAGGCCGCTCCCTCGGTGCGGTCGTAGGCCATGGAGCCGCACCAGAAGGTGCCGTCGGGCGCGACGGCCCCCTCGTTCATCCGCACGGGCTCGTCCCACAGCGCGGGCAGGGCGGTGATCGTGCCGTCGGGGTCCTGGAGGCCGAAGCCCTTCTCGAGGGCGAGCACGGCGCCGCCGCCGCGACGCGGGCGCACGCAGGCGACCACAGGGCTCGGCACCTCGGTGCGGGTGATGCCGCCGCTCGCGGGGTCGAGCTCGAGGAAGGACCCGGCGAGCATGTCGACGAAGCGCAGAGCCCCGCCCTCGCCCCAGCTCGCCGACCAGATCGGGCCCTCGCCGTGGTAGCAGAGGGAATCGGTGAGGCGGGCTGCGTGCATGGGTCCTCCTGGCTGCGGCGGTCGCCGCCCACGCTACCGGGCGTGAGGAGGCACCGCGGAGGATGCGCGGCGCCGAGCTCCGCAGCGCGGGCGGAATGCCCGGAACCCGGCGCGGTCAGTGCCCGAGGAGGCGTCCCATCGGGACGAAGTCCGAGAACTCCGCGTCGAGCGCAGGGGAGGTGCCGACGGAGGCGCCGTCGGCGTCGTCGTCCCTGTCGGCGCCCTCCGAACCGTCGTCGGTCTCCCCGGACCCGTCCGCCCGCCCGACACCCGCGCTCAGCATCGCCGCGAGCTCCCCGCCCGCTCGGTGCGCCCTCTCGACCAGCGGATCCTGCGAGGCCTCGGCGGCCGAGGCGCCGCCGAAGTCGGCCGATGCCGCGAACACGGCCGTCGGCACCAGCTCCGCACGGAGGTAGGAGAACATCGGCCGGATCGCGAAGTCGAGCGCCAGGGAGTGGCGGGCCGTCCCGGCGGTCGCGCCGAGCAGCACGGGCTTGCCGCGCCACAGGTCCTTGTCGAGGGCGTCGATGAGCAGCTTGAACAGGCCCGACGGGCCGACGTTGAAGATCGGGGTCACCGCGATCACCGCGTCGGCCTCCCGGATCGCGTCGACCACGGGGCGCAGGCGCTCGCCGGGGAAGTGCGAGAGCAGGGCATCGGTGAGGTCATGGGCATGCTCGCGCAGTTCGATCGTGGAGGCCCCGACCTCGGCCCCCGTGGCCTCGAGGGCGGTGCGCGAGGCGGCCGTGAGCTGGTCGGCGAGCATGCGGGTCGAGCTCGGGGTCGACAGGCCCGCGGTGAGGGTCAGGACGCGGTAGGTGCGGGGCACGGGGACTCCTTCGACGAGGTGGCGGACGACGAGGTGGCGGAGCGGCGGACGACGGGCGGGCAGGCGCAGGCGCGGCGGCCGGCGCGGGGGACAGGGGCCCGTCCGCGTCAGCCGCGGTCCTCGGCGCGCAGACCGGTCCAGTTGTCGCCCGTCTCGAAACGGTACGACGCATCGAACGCGCCCTTCTCGGCGTCTCGCGCCGCGACCATCGCGGCATGCGTCGGCCCCTCGGGGACGTCGGCCGGGCGGCGCGCCTCGAGCTCGCGGCGCAGGACGGGGACGACCTCGGTGCCCAGCAGCTCGATCTGCTCGAGGACGGTCTGGCGGGGAAGGCCCGCGTGGTCCATGAGGAACAGCTGGCGCTGGTAGTCGCCGACGGCGTCGGCCATGCCCAGGTAGCGCTCGACGACCTGCTCGGGCGAGCCGACGGTCAGCGGCGTCTGCTTCGTGAAGTCCTCCATCGTGGGGCCGCCGCCGTAGACCGGGGCGTTGTCGAAGTACGGGCGGAACTCGGCGATCGCGTCCTGGGAGTTCTTGCGCATGAAGGCCTGGCCGCCCAGCCCGACGATCGCCTGCGAGGCCTTGCCGTGGCCGTAGTGCTCATAGCGCTCGCGGTACAGCTGCACCATCTGCTTGGTGTGGCTCATGGGCCAGAAGATGTTGTTGTGCAGGAATCCGTCGCCGTAGTAGGCGGCCTGCTCGGCGATCTGCGGGGAGCGGATCGAGCCGTGCCACACGAAGGGCGCCACGCCGTCGAGCGGGCGAGGGGTCGAGGTGAACTGCTGCAGCGGGGTGCGGAACTCGCCCTGCCAGTCCACGACGTCCTCGCGCCACAGGCGGTGCAGCAGATCGTAGTTCTCGATCGCGAGCTCGAGGCCCTTGCGGATGTCCTTGCCGAACCAGGGGTAGACGGGGCCCGTGTTGCCGCGACCCATCACCAGGTCCACGCGGCCGTTCGTGATGTGCTGGAGCATCGCGTAGTCCTCGGCGATCTTCACCGGGTCGTTCGTGGTGATCAGCGTGGTCGCGGTCGAGAGGATGAGGTCCTTCGTCTGCGCGCCGATGTACGCGAGGGTCGTGGTGGGGGAGGAGGTGACGAACGGCGGGTTGTGGTGCTCGCCGATCGCGAAGACGTCCAGGCCCACCTGCTCGGCGAGCTTCGCCTCCTCGACCATGAGCTCGAGGCGCTCGTGCTCGGTCGGCACGCGTCCCGTCGTGGGGTCGGGGGTGATGTCCGCGATGGTGAAGATTCCGAACTGCATGACGGCCTCCTGGGCTCTGCGTCTGAAGATGGTTCAATATTAAACTACTTTGAGGGCGGCGGCAAGCGCGGCGGGTCGTGGGACACACTGGGGCCGCTGACCTGCGGGTTCAGATCGGCCATCGGGACGGCGGCGCGGCCGACGGGCTCAGCTCACGTCGGAGGTCTCCGCCGTCCAGGCGTTGCACGCGCCGAGATCGCCCTCGCTCTCCAGGCCCGCGCGGATCCAGGCGTCCTGCGAGTCCTCGGAGATCGTGGGGTCGGTGTTGTCCTTGCGCGCCGGGGCGTCGAGCACGGACTTCTGGAGGGCGGCCGACGGGCGGGCCCCGTCGGGAAGCTGCATCACGGTCGCCGCCGCCATGCACTGGTTCTGCAGGACGTAGCGACGGTGCGCCTCGTCCTGTGCCTTCTCGTCGTCACTTACCTCGTCGTCCAGGTGCTGGTAGTAGAGGCCGATGCTGGACTGCCACATGACCGTCGTCTGCTGCACGAGGGCGAGCCCCCACAGCAGGTGGGCCGGGTAGTCCGCGGCGGGGTCGTCGGCGTCGGAGGCGTCGTAGTCGGCGGGCCAGTAGATGGTGTTGTCGAGGTTGCACACGCGTGGGTAGTCGCGCTCGAAGGTGTCCTTCTCGCAGCTGGACTTCGGCACGTCGGGCCAGCTGTAGACCACGATGCTCGGCGTCGCCCAGGGCATCGAGCGGTCCGAGCTCGCGGTCGACCACACCTGCGTCAGGCACGACTCGCCGGCGTTGAGGAAGGCCTCGAGCTCCTCGTCGCTGTGCTTCGCCGCGAGCTTCGGGAGGTCGCACTCGTCCGCGGTCGGCAGGGTGCCGCGCGTGAGCGGGTTCGTCTGCAGGACCTCGCGCGTCTCCTGCTCGCTCAGCGTGAGCTTCTCGTAGGGGTCGGCCGGGGTGAACGGCGGAGGCGTCTCCGGCGGCTTCGAGGAGGAGTCGGAGGAGGACGTCCCCGAGGGGTCCGCGGACGCCTCGTCATCGCCGCGCTGACTGAGGATCACGGCGAGCGCGCCGCCGCCGATCGCGATGAGCAGGAGCACGAGGCATCCGCAGACCCCCACGATCCAGGGGCCGACGGGGCGGCGGGGCGAAGCGGGCTGGCCGGGCAGCCCCGGCTGTCCCTGCTGGGCCTGCTGTCCGGGCTGCCCGGGCTGCTGCGGGGGTCCGGGCGGCGACTGCTGCCCGTATGGCGATCCCGGTCCCTGCGTCATGGCTCCCCCTCGTGGCGCGTGCGGCAGTCCGGTCCAGAGCGTACCCAGGCGCCGCGTCAGCACAGAGCGTACTCACCGGGGCGAGGCGATCACGCGCCCGGACTCGTTCTGGCAGGATTGCTGGTCATGACGCATCGGAGCATCACTGCACTGCTGGACGCCCGCCACCTCGCGGGACTGGAGACGACGCCGGGCGGGAGGATCGTCGCCAAGGTCTCGGCCCCCGACGCGAAGGGCACCTCCTATCGCAGCTCGCTCGTGGAGATTCTCGGGGACTCCCTGCTCCCCCTGACCCGCGGCAGCGCCTCCGTGGGCTCCGTGGCGCTCGCCGAGGACGGCACCACCCTGTTCACCGCCCGGCGCGTGGGGGAGGACGGCGAGGAGGCCGACGACGCCCAGCTCTGGGCCCTGCCCCCGCGCGGAGAGGCTCGGGAGATCTCCTCCCGTCCCGGCGGCTTCGGCGGGCTGCACCTCGCCGACGGGGTGCTCGTCGCCGAGATCGACGTCCACTCGCAGGCGTCCGACGAGGCAGAGCATGCCCGCCTCTCCCGGGAGCGCTCGAAGGCCGAGGTCAGCGCCGCCCTCCACGACGGCTTCCCGACCCGCCACTGGGACCACGACCTGGGCCCCGCCCGCAGCGTGCTCGCCGTGGCGGCCCTCCCCGAGGACCTCTTCACCGCCGAGGCCACCGCCGCGCCCGACCAGTCCCCGTCGGCCGACCAGTCCGTGTCGCCCGACCAGTCCCCATCGGCCGATGGCGACGACGCCCCGCGTCGCCAGGTCCTGCACTTCCGGCATCTGGAGATGCCGCCGGGGCGGCTGAGTGCATGGAGCGCGGACCGGCAGGGCCGCCGCGCGCTCGCCGCGATGACCGACTCGCTCGACGACCGCCTGGGCGTCGGCCGCCTCTTCCTGCTCGACCTCACGGGGACGCAGGCCCCGCAGCTGCTGCGCGACGCCACGAACGAGGTCGAGTTCTGGCCCGGCGAGTTCAGCCCCGACGGGACGCACGCGCTGATCTCGCGCGAGCGCACCTGGACGCAGACGGCCTCCGCGCGCTCGCGCACCGAGGTGCTCGACCTCGCCACCGGGGAGAGCCGCGAGATCTGGCCCGAGCTGGACCGGGACCCCCACCTCACCTGGGCCGACGCAGACACCCTCGTGGGTGCGGGCGATGACGAGGGGCGCGGATCCGTGTGGATCGGCGGTCTCGGCGACGCCGCCGGGCGCCGGCTCGCCGGCGGACCGGACCAGGACCTCTCCTTCGCGCAGCTGACCGTCGCGGGCGGCACGGCGGTCGCCTCCGCCTCCGGGATCGCCGTCGCCCCGCACCCCGTGCGCATCGACCTGGCGAGCGGCGAGGTCGCGGACCTTCCGAACCCCGCCGACGCCGTCGAGCAGCCCGGCACTCTCACCGAGGTGTCCGCCACCGCGCAGGACGGCACGGCGCTGCGCGCCTGGCTGCGTCTGCCCGCGGGAGAGGGCCCGCACCCGCTCGTCGTCTTCGCGCACGGCGGCCCCTGGGGGTCGTGGAACGCCTGGACCTATCGCTGGAATCCCGGTCCGTTCGTCGACGCGGGCTACGCCGTGCTGCTGCCGGACCCGGCGATCTCCACCGGCTACGGGCAGGAGATGATCGACCGTGGACAGCACGAGCTGGGCGGCGCACCGTTCACCGACATCATGGCGCTCGCGGACGCGACGGTCGCCCGCGCGGACATCGACGCCGAGCGCACCGCCTTCGCGGGAGGCTCGTACGGCGGGTACATGGCGAACTGGGTGGCCGGGCACACCGGCGATCGCTTCCGCTGCGTGGTCACCCATGCCTCGCTGTGGGACACGGCCTCGATGGGCCGCACCACCGACAACGCCGGGTGGGAGCGGTCGATGCGCGAGCAGAACCGCCGCTTCAACCCCAAGGACTCGGTCGCCGAGATCCAGGTGCCGATGCTCGTGATCCACGGCGACAAGGACTACCGGGTGCCGATCGCGCAGGGGCACGCGCTCTGGTACGACCTGCACGAGTTCTCCGCCACGCCGCGCGACGAGCAGGGCCGCACCCGCCACCGCTTCCTCTACTTCCCCGACGAGGGCCACTGGATCACCGGGCGCGGCAATGCGCAGGTCTGGTACGAGACGTTCCTCGGGTTCCTCGACGAGCACGTGCGCGGCATCGCCTGGGACCGCCCCGCGACGCTGGGCTGAACGGTCGGCCGATCCCTCGGCGGAACGGCTGAACCGCTGCGGCCGACGGGGCCTGCCCGGCATCGGGGCCCGGAACAGAAAGCGCCCCGGCCCGTCCCCACGGGCCGGGGCCATCCCTTTCCCCGGTGCTGCGGGTCAGGCGGGGAGCCTCTCCTCAGTGGCTCGCCGCTCCGTCAGCACCTGGGATACACCTAACCGGCTCCAGCCTGGCAGGCGCTGAACGCGAGCTGTCGGTTCCCTATGCGCGCGGCCGGGCGGCGGCGGACGCGACCTGCGTACACTCGTACGCATCCATGGCAGTGCGCATCGCAGCGCTGCCGCCGCGGAGAGGCGATGACCATGAGCACCCACCACGACCTGCTGGCCTCCTGCTGGACCTGGGCAGGGGACGTCGGCCCCGGCGACCAGGACCAGCGCAGCCCCGTGCCTCTCCCGGAGAGGATCGAGGCGCTCGCCGCCTCGGGCTGGCGGGGAGTGGGGATCCAGCACGCCGACCTCGTGGAGCTGCGTGACACGATCGGTCTTCCTCGACTGCGCGAGCAGCTCGAGGACGCCGGCATCGAGCGCATCGAGCTCGAGTTCCTCAGCGACTGGTGGGAACGCGGCACGGCGCGCGCGACCTCGGACCGTCGGCTCGACGACTTCCTCGAGGCCGCGGCGCAGCTCGGAGCCCCTGCCCTCAAGATCGGCGCATGCCATCTCGGCGCCGGCCGTTCCGAAGCGCCGGAGCCCGTGGCCTTCGCCGCGGATCTGCACCGGATCGCCGAGCGCGCCGACGCCTTCGACCTCACCCTGGCCCTCGAGGCGATGGCGGACACCAACCTGCCGACCTTCGGCGACGCGGTCGACCTCATCCGCGCCGTGGACCACCCGCGCGCCGGGCTCGCCGTGGACATCTATCAGCTCGCGAGATCCGGCGACGACGACGTCACGCTCCTGCCCGCGCTCCTGGAGGACGTCACGGTCGCGGTGGTCGAGCTCGGGGACGCGCCCGTGGGCGCCGACGGCGTCGCTCCGCGCTGCCTTCCGGGCCGCGGGGATCTCGACATGGCGGGATTCGTGGTGGCGATGATCGACGCGGGATGGGACGGCTTCTGGGGAGTCGAGATCATCGCCGACGAGCTGCGGGCGCTGCCCGTCGCACAGGGACTCTCCGAGGTCCGCGCGGGGGTCGACGTCGCCCTCGCGCGCGCCCAGGAGATCCGCGACGCCCGCCCCTGATATCCGGCTGATCAGGCGGCGGCCCGTGCATGCGCGGCTGCCCGACGGGCGTCAACCCCGGGGCGGCGGCACGACCTCGAGAGCACCCGAATCGGCGCGGCCGAGGAGCCGTGAGACGGGGCAGCGCGCGTGCGCGGCCTCCGCGAGGCGACGGGCCTCGTCCTCGCCCACGTCCTCGACGCTCACCAGGGCGCGCGGCGCGAAGCGGTAGCCGCCCGCGGGGTCGAAATGCAGGCTGACCTCGACGTGCACATGGGTCGCGGCGTCGATGCCCCGCTCGCGCAGCACCGCCTTGAGCGTCTCGCCCAGGCACGTGCTCCACGCCATCGCGAGGAACTGCTCGGGATTCGAGCCCGTGGCGTCGGCCGACGGACCGCCCGTGGGCAGCGTGGGCCCGTTCTCCACGCGGACCTCGCCCGCCGTCCCGCCGACGTTCTCCACGCGCGCGGTGTACAGGGCACGCGTGTACTTCTCAGGGAGGGCGTCGGGCGCCGTGGCCGCGGACGACCCCGCGGCGGCCGTCTCGATCGGGGAGTGTCCGGATGGTTCCGCCATGGCCCCAGGGTAGACGCGGCCTGCGCCGTCCACGTGCTCGTCACCCCCGCGATATCGGGGGTTCGCCGAGCGTGCGGTCGACGCCGGGTGCTCGATAGCCTGGCCGAAGACCGCTGATGGACGTGCGTCGCCTGCTCGCAGGGGCGCACTCGGAGAAGGGACGGGCCGATGAGTGCGCAGGAGACCTCGGCGGTCCGGCCGGAGAGCGCCCAGCACGATCGCGCGCCGCAGGATGTCCCGCCCTCCCTCCAGCGCCTGATCGACGAGATCCGCGAAGCGGTCGCAGGCGGCGGCGACGCCGCCCAGACCTCGCGCCGCGTCACGCGGGCCCTGGAGCGGCACCTTGATGTGCCGGACCTCCTCCCCGCGGAGGCGCGGGTCGCGGACCCCGAGCGCTACCGGCAGAACATCGTCCACGTCGAGCCCGACGGCAGCTTCTCGATCGTCGCGCTGGTGTGGCTCCCCGGGCAGCAGACCCCCGTGCACGACCACATCTCCTGGTGCGTGGTGGGCGTCTACGAGGGCGAGGAGGCCGAGATCCGGTACCGGGTCGAGGACGCCGAGGGGAGCGAGGTGCACCTCGCCGACGGGCAGATGCCGGACCCGGAGGACGGCCTGCGCCTCGTGCGCACCGCAGAGGTGACCAACCCGAACGGAAGCGCCGACGGCTTCGCCCCGCCCGGGGATCTCCATCGGGTCTGGAACGCGGGGGAGGGCACCGCGATCTCGATCCATGTCTACGGCGCCGACATCCGCGAGCTCGGCTCGAGCATCCGGCGCACCTACGACCTGCCGGAGCGCTGAGGGGCACTGACGTCCATCGATCTGACGGATCGGGCGGGAATGACGTTCCCGCGGGAACGTCCGGTCGGCTCGAGCGGGCCTCGGTGTCGGACCGATCAGCCGGGCAGGCCCAGCGCTCGCCGTGCCGCGGCGCGCACGCGAGGGTGCTCATCCTGTCGAAGCCGCTCGAGCGCCGGCTCGGCGCCGCAGCGCGAGGACGCCCGGGCGGCGAGCACCTTCGCGGCCATCTCCCGCACCCGCCAGTGCGGGTCGTCGGTCGCCGCGACCACGGCCGGCTCGGCGGCAGCGGACCAGGCGTAGAGGAGGGCCCGCAGCGCCCAGGTGCGCACCCAGTACCCGTGGGGGCCGTCGGACCTGCCGGCGAGGACGGGGCCGGCGGAGTTCCCGCCGAGCACCTCGATCAGCTCCGCGTCGACCTCGCCGTCCCGGAGGAGCGACAGGCATCGGCCGACGAACGCCTCCTCGCCCTCGCGCGAGACCGCGGCGCCGATGCGCCGGCGGGGCGTGGACTCCTGCACCATGTCGCTCATCGTGCCACCGGCCCGGCGGATGCAGAACGCCCCTGACCCGCGAAGCGCGGATCAGGGGCGTTCCCTGGGCGGAGGATGGGGGATTTGAACCCCCGAGGGCTTTCACCCAACACGCGTTCCAGGCGTGCGCACTAGGCCGCTATGCGAATCCTCCATTGCTCGTAGAGCAGGAGACACACTACCGGAGGACCCCCGGTGGTGCGAGCCGGCCCCGGCCGGGCCGGGTGCATGTCACACCCTGTCGGGCCGACGAGGCGGCGACGAGGCCGGATCGGCCCCGCAGTGCTCAGTCCTCCGGATCCTCCGGCTCCTCCGGATGACGCACGATGTTCACGATCGCGGCGGCGAGGCCGCCCCAGACGGTGACGATCGCGACGCACAGCATGACGATGGCCGATGCCGACATCAGTTCCCTCCTCCCTGCTCTGCGCGGTGGGTGGGCGCGGAGCCGCGGGACCCCCGGGAGCCCTCTGCGTCCGTGGGCGCCGCGGCGCCGCTGCGGACTGTCGCGATCGCGCTCGAGGCGATCTCCTGGGCGCCGTCGGCGCCGCCCGTCCCCCGCACGTCACCGGCACCGGAGACCTGGGGCGGCCGCAGCTCCTGCGGGGTGCGGGGCGCGGCGGCCTCGTCGATCACGACGCGGGTGCCGGCTGCCGCGAGAACGCTGTCGGCGACCACGGGCGGAGCGATCGGGTCGCCGTCGGAATCGGGGCGGTCCTTGTTGGAGCCCGCGGGCCAGGGCGCCAGCGAGAGCACGATCGCGATCACCACGAGGGCGATCGCCATACCCCACCCGAAGACGTTCACGAACCAGGCCGGGTACTCCGAGTAGGGCTTGTCGGCCGTCAGCAGCTGCACCGCCGAGAGCACCATCGTCACGCCCAGGACCAGCGGCGCGATCACCTTCACGCACGTCTCCCAGCCGATGCCGAGCCGGAAGGTGCCCTTGAAGTTCAGGTGGTCGCGCAGTGTGGGCAGGCCGCGCACGATGTAGCCGAGCGCGATCGTCGAGACCAGCGCGGCGCCGACGATCCCGTAGGAGTTCACGAAGTTGTCGAGCGTGTCCAGCAGCGCGAGGCCCATCGTGGTCGGGAACAGCAGCGTGGAGCCGATGGCCATCGGCAGCAGCACCACGAGCGTGCCGGGCACGCGCGAGAGCCCGAACTTGTCCTGCACGGCGGAGACGATCACCTCGATGATCGAGACCAGCGAGGTGAAGCCCGCGAGCACCAGCGACCCGAAGAACAGCACGCCGATCAGGGCGCCGCCGGGGGCCTGGGAGATGATCGTCGGGAAGGCGATGAACGCGAGCCCGATGCCGTCGGTGACGACGTCCTGGACCTGCACTCCCTGCGCCTGCGCCATGAAGCCCAGCGCCGAGAAC
The DNA here is from genome assembly GCF_022346485.1 of Brachybacterium sp. ACRRE. Taxonomy (NCBI): domain Bacteria; kingdom Bacillati; phylum Actinomycetota; class Actinomycetes; order Micrococcales; family Dermabacteraceae; genus Brachybacterium; species Brachybacterium sp. ACRRE. The sequence continues at coordinate 16,461 of NZ_JAKRMO010000072.1, forward strand.
ACGCCGATGCCCGCGAGGATCTCGAAGCTCGAGTTCGCGAAGCCCACCACGAGGCCCGAGCCCGTGAGGTCCGTCTTCTTCTTGAGGTACGAGGAGTAGGTGAGCATGATGCCGAACGCGACCGACAGCGAGAAGAAGATCTGCCCGTAGGCGGCGATCCACACCGCAGGGTCGGCGAGCGCCGCCCAGTTCGGCTGGAACAGCGCGTTCAGGCCCGTCATCGCGCCCGGCAGGAAGAGGGCGCGCACCACGAGGATCACGAACATGACCACGAGCAGCGGGATGAAGATCATCGAGGTCTTCGCGATGCCGCTCTCCACGCCGAGGGCGAGCGTGATGATCACGGCGACCCACACCAGCAGGATCGTGACGAGCACGGGGCCCACGTAGTCGAAGGAGATGCCCGCGTCGGCCCCCATCAGCGAATGGGTGAACTGGCCGAAGAAGTAGCCCTCCGCGTCGTCGCCCCACTTCTGGCCCACGGAGAACACCATGTAGTTCAGGGACCAGGCGATGATCAGGGCGTAGTAGGCGCCGATGATCACGCAGATCAGCACCTGCCACCAGCCGATGAACTCGGTCCAGCGCTTCAGGCGCCGCCAGGCCAGAGGGGCCGAGCCGCGCCAGCGGTGGCCGATCGCGTAGTCGACGAACAGGAGCGGGATCCCGGCGGTGAGCAGCGCGACCAGGTAGGGGATCATGAACGCCCCGCCGCCGCCCTCGTAGGCGGCGGCCGGGAAGCGCCAGATGTTGCCGAGGCCGACGGCGCTGCCGATCGCCGCGAAGATGAAGGCCGAGCGTCCGCTGAAGGCGCCGCGGTTCGCGCGTTCGCGCTGCGGCGCCTCGCTGCTCGGGGCAGTGGCTGGGGAGGAGGTCATGCGATGCCTTCCGCATGGAGGAGTGGAGGACGACGGGTGCTCCGGGCGGCTGCGGCCCGGACGCGCGACGGGCTCTGCGCCCGCGCGCGGCGGAGCGCATCCGCGGTGCACGTTGAGCGTGCACTGTAAGGGATATGGGGCGTTCCGGGCACGCGGGGGTCACTGGCCGGTCAGGGCCGACGGGCGGGGCCGGAGCCCGGCGCCGCGGGACGGGGAGGTCCATTAGGGTCTGACCATGAGCGATGTCGACCCGCAGTCCCACGGCCGCATCGGGGAGCCCGGCGCGGCCGACGCGTCCGCCCCCGGCGTCCCCACCGAGAGCAGGGTCCCCACCGAGAGCCGGGTCCCCACCGAGAGCCCGGTCCCCGCGTCGGGTGCGTACCTCGAGGAGCTGGACGCGGCGCGCGAACAGGCGATGCGCACCACCTCCCACCCCGGCTCCGCCTTCGCGGGCGCGGGGGAGGAGCTGCACACCCGGCTCGAGGACGCGGTCGCGGCCGACGCCGACGCCATGGTCGACCTGCTCCTGGATCTCGCCGCGCACCCGGAGACCGCCTTCGAGGAGCACCGCTCGGCCGCCGCGATCGCCGCCGTGCTCGAGGACCATGCGCTGGACCCCGAGGTCGGCGTGCACGGGCTCGAGACTGCGATCCGCGCGGAGATCAGCGGCGCCGCGACCCCGGAGTCGCCCACGATCGCGATCTGCGCCGAATACGACGCGCTGCCGGGCGTGGGACACGGCTGCGGCCACAACGTGATCGCCGCGATGGGCGTGGGCGCCTTCCTCGCCCTCGCACGGCTCGCGGCCACGGACCCGTCGGCCGTGCCCGGCCGGGTCGTGCTGCTCGGCACGCCCGCCGAGGAGGGGCACACCGGCAAGGAGTACATGGCCCGCGAGGGCGCCTTCGACGGCCTCGACGCCGCCGTCATGGCCCACCCGTACCCCGGCTACGACCTCGCCGACCAGGCATGGCTGGGCCGGCGCACCCTCACCCTCGTCTTCCGCGGGCACACGGCCCACGCCTCCGCGCAGCCGTTCATGGGGCGCAACGCCCTGGACGCCGCGAGCCTCATGTACCAGGGGATCGGGCTGATGCGTCAGCAGACCCCGCCGTCGGACCGGATCCACGCGGTGATCCGCGAGGGCGGGGAGCGGGCCAGCGTCATCCCCGACACCGCGCGCCTGGACCTCTACGTGCGCTCCCTGGCCCCCTCCACCCTGCGGGACCTCTCGCGTCGGGTGGAGGACGTGGCCCGGGGCGCCGCGCTGATGACCGGCTGCGGCGTCGAGATCAGCTGGGACGAGCACCCGCCCTCGCTGCCCGTGCGCACGAACGAGGCCCTCACCGGGCGCTGGGTCGAGGCGCAGCGCCGGCGCGGTCGGGACCCGCTGCCCCGCGGCGTGGTCTCCGAGACCCTCGCCGCCTCCACCGACTTCGGCAACGTGAGCTTCCGCGTGCCCGGCATGCACCCGGTCATCCACGTCGCCGACGCCGACACCGCCCTGCACACGCGCGAGTTCGCCGCGGCCGCCACCGGGGACCTGGCCCGGGCCTCCGCGGCCGACGGCGCCTACGGCCTCGCCGCGACAGTGCTCGACATGCTCCACGACGCCGAGCTCGCCGCCGCCGTGCGCGAGGAGTTCGAGGCCGCAGGCGGCGCGATCGACGTGCCCCACTACTTCGACTGACCCCGCACCCCGTCGGTCGACAGGTCTGTCGGCGGGGTCTATCGGCGGGGTCGGCCGACGGGGCTG
>NZ_JAKRMO010000073.1:0-18783 GCF_022346485.1 Brachybacterium sp. ACRRE
CTGCAGATCCTCAACGCGCGGGGAAGCCTGTGAGCGGGTCCCGGCCCGTCCCCGGACCCGCTCACAGGCTTCCCCGCGCGTTGAGGATCTGCAGGGTGAAGGCGCCGGACTGCATGCCGCCGAGGTCCAGGGCGACGTGGCGGAAGCCCGCGTCCTTGCCGGCGCGCTGCAGCTGCTCGCGGACGCCGGGGGCGACCGCCCGGGGCAGCTCGTCGGCCGGGAGCTCGAGGCGGGCGATGTCGCCGTGATGGCGCACGCGGCAGTCACTGAACCCGGCGTCGATGAGCGCGGCCTCGAGCTGCTCGATCTGGGCGAGCTTCTCCGGGGTGACCTCCTGTCCGTGCGGGATGCGGGAGGCGAGGCAGGGGGCGGCGGGCTTGTCCGCCACAGGCAGGGAGAGCACCCGCGCCACGTCCCTGACCTGGGTCTTCGTCATGCCGCTGCGGGCGAGGGGTCGCAGCACGCGGTGCTGGGTCGCGGCCTCGGCACCGGGGCGGTCGGGGCGCAGGGCGTCGTCGGCGTTCTCGCCGTAAGCGACGGCGTCGAGCCCGAGATCGCGGGCGACCTCGTCGTCGATCCGGGTGAACAGCTCGTCCTTGCAGTAGAAGCAGCGGTCGACGTCGTTGCGCCGGTACTCCTCGCGCTCGCCCTCGTGGGTGCGGATCTCGACGACCTCCGCGCCGATGAGGTCCGCGACGCGATGGGCGATCGTGCGCTCGCGCGCGGCGAGGGACGGCGAGACGCCCAGCAGCGCCACCACCCGCTCCGACCCGAGGGCCCGGACGGCGAGCGCGAGCAGCGTCGCGGAGTCGACGCCGCCCGAGTACGCGACGCCGAGGCGCTGGACGCCCTCGAGGTCCCCGGCGACGGCGTCGGCGAGCTGCAGGGTCCCCCCGCTCAGCGCCTCCGGGGTCATGGTCCCCGACCAGGCACCGGTCCCGTCGGCCGACGGGGCGGCCCCGTCGGCCCGCGGCGATCCGCCCGGCACGACGCGGGGCGCCGACGGCGTGGGGGATGCCGCGGAGCTAGTGGGCGCGGCGGCGGCAGCGGGCGCGGAGGCGGCGATGGACGCGGAGGCGGCGATGGACGCGGAGGAGGCGGGAAGGGCGCTCACTGGCCGTCCCTCTCGCTCGCCAGGCGGAACAGGACCTCGCCGGCATGGTCGATGACCAGGGTGTCCGGGTCGGCGCGCAGCGCCTCGAAGTCCAGCGACTCCGGGTCGACGTACTCGACGGCGTACTCGGCGCAGACCTCCGGGGGGATCGACGTCGCGAAGGCGCGGCGCACGCGGTTGCGCTCCTCGCCGGTCTCCGGATCGTAGGTGCCCAGGCCGGTGACGTGCGTGGAGTGCGCGAGCTCGCCCCAGGGGTGGTCCTTGAAGCGGTCCCACTGCTTCGTGAAGTACTCGATGTTGTGGTACCCGATGTCACGCAGACCGGGGTGCATGCCCGCGACCTCGGTGATGTGCGGGGCATAGATGATCACCTCGCCGCCGTCCGCGCACACGGGCTCGGACTTGTAGAAGCCCTTCGCGCCGGTCCAGATGTCCTCGTACATCTCGGGGACGATCGCGACGATCCGCCGGTAGGGCTTCTCGACGTATGTGATGTGGGTGCGCGCGGAGATCTTCGCCATCGCAGCCCAGGCGGCCTGCGGATCGCCGAAGGACATGGCGCCCAGGTCGGCGCCGCCCTCGGCGACGTCCATCGCGAAGCACAGCTTCTCGGTCTCGATGAGGTCGCTCGCGGCGTCGACGAGCTGGCGCACCGGGGTGATGCCGAGGGTGCCGATGATGCGACTGGCGGTGATGAGCGCGCCCACCCAGTGGGAGATGTCGATGACGTCGTGCACCGAGCAGCCGGGGAAGAAGTACTTGTTCCCTCCCGAGAAGCCGACGACCTCGTGGGGGAAGACCGGGCCGACGATCAGGTCGACGTCGCTCTCGACGACCAGGCGGTTGATCTGCACGCGCATCGGGGTGTCCTCGAGGAGACCGCCGGTGAGCTCGGAGATCCGCTCGGCGGGGATCTCGCCCAGGTCGGCGATCTGCGACTCGTCGTGCCAGGCGTGGTTGACGACCTCCCAGCCGGGGTAGGTGCGCTCGGGGTGCCCGGGCTCGGAGCCGAGCAGCCGCCCGATGGCCTCGTCGCTCATCGCGGCGTGGGTGCCGAGCGCGATGAGCACGGTGACGGAGCGGGCGCGCCCGGCGAGCGCGCGGTGGATCGCGGGCAGCACGCGGGGCAGGGGCACGGAGCGGGTGCCGTCGGGGATGATCAGGCAGACGCTCCTGCCGTCGAGGTCGCTCGCGGCGAGCTGGTCGGCGACGAAGGCGTCGATCTGGTCCTGGGTGAGGGTCCCGCCGGCGCCGCCGATCTGCGCGGCGCGCTCGGCCAGGCCCTCGGGGATCGGATGGATGGTGGGCTGCGCCGCCCCGTCCTGCGCGGACGCACTGGTCCGGGACGTGGTGTCGGACCGGGACGCCGTGCTGCTCTGGCTCATCGCTCCACTATGCGCTGTGGCCTCGGCGGGGACAAGCAGAGGTCCGGGTGTTGCCATGCGGGGGCAGCGCTCTGCCGTGTGGGGGCGGTGCGCCGCCATGTGAGGACCGTGTCTTGCCATCGGCCGACGCCCGCCGGGGCTCAGCGCAGTTCAGCGCAGCGGGGGCGGCTCCCGGATGTCGTCGTCGTCCGGCGCCATGTCCAGTTCGGACCAGGCGACGTCGTGCCAGGCGCCGAGCTTCCAGCCGACCTTCGTGAAGGTGCCCACGGGAGTGAAGCCGAATGACGCGTGGAGGCGGTCGCTCGCGGGATTCGGCTGCGCCACCAGGGCGATCGCCCGGCGGAGCCCGCGCTCGCGCAGCGCCGGCAGCAGCGCCTCGTACAGCGCGCGACCGCGACCGGATCCGCGCTGGTCGGACGCGAGATAGACGCTCACCTCGCAGGTGAAGCGGTAGGCCTCGCGCGGGTTGAACGCTCCCGCATAGGCATAGCCCGTCACACGGCCCTCCTCCTCGAGGACGAGCCAGACGTAGCGCTCGCGAGCGCTCTCGATGCGCCGCGCCATCTGCGCCGTGTCCGGCGGCTCGGTCTCGAAGGTGATGGCCGTCGTGCGCACGTAGTGGGCGTAGATCTCCGCGCAGGCGGCGGCGTCCTCGGCGCTCGCGGAGCGGATCCTCCACGGCTGAGCGCCCGGCTCGGCGCCCGTCTGCGCGCCCGGCTCGGCACCCGTCGGCGCGCCCGGATGCGCCGCGTTCTTCCCCGTGCTGCGGGCGGGTCCGCTCTCCGACGTCATGCGCACATAGTAGTCTTCTGAGTCTACTATCGTGTCAAGGAGTCTCATGGCCGAGGATCTCGCCGCCGCACTCGCACGCATCGTCCGCGCAGCGCGGGAGGAGCAGGGACTGACCCGTGCGCGCCTGGCGGACGAGTCCGGGGTCTCCCGGGCGATGATCGCCCGCATCGAGCAGGCCGATGCGCAGCCCACCGCAGCCCTGCTCGCGCGGCTCTCCGCGGGACTCGGCCTCACCCTCTCCGAGCTCATCGCGCGCGCCGAGTCCGACGGATCCCGCGTGCGCCGCGCCGACGCGCAGCCGACCTGGACCGACCCGGACACCGGCTACACGCGCCGGGCGGTCTCCCCCAGCGGATCCCGCCTGGAGCTGGTCGACGTCCTGCTCCCGCAGGGTGCGCGCGTGGACTATCCGGCCGACGCCTACCGGGCTCTCGACCAGCAGGTATGGGTGCTCGAGGGCACGCTCCGCATCATCGAGGGGACCTCGGAGAGCACGCTGGGTCCCGGCGACTGCCTGACCCTGGGCGCGCCCTCCCCCACCTCGTTCCGCAGCGAGGGCGAAGGCGGCTGCCGGTACGTGGTCGCCCTCGCGAAGCGCTCTCCGCACGAGCCCGGCCCCCGATCCTGACAGGGACCCGGCACCACCGCGGGATAGGCGGGATAGGTTGGACCGCGCACGAGGACGCGCAGCCGAGCCAGGAGCGGACATGACCATCGATCCCACCAAGGCCATCCACACGTGGTCGCTGTTCCGCACCCTCGGGAGCTTCGCCGCACCGGGCACGATGCCCGCGCTCGAGGGCCGCACCGACGGGGTCGCCGAGCCCGTCGCCCTGCTGGACCTGCCCGCACTGCTCGCCTCGCACGGCTTCGCGAGCGCACAGATCTGCCACTTCTCGTTGCCCTCGACGGATCGTGGATACCTGGATGACCTGCGCGGTTCCTTCAGCGACGCGGGCGTCGCGCTCGAGTGCTTCCTCGTGGACCACGGCGACCTCGCCGATCCGGCCGAGGGCGAGCGCTGGCGCGCCTGGATCGACGACTGGATCGGCGTGGCCGAGCAGCTCGGGGCCCCGAAGGTGCGCGTGAGCGCAGGGGACCAGCCGCCCTCCCCCGAGACCATCGCCCGCAGCGCGGCATCGTTGCGCGCGCTCGCGGCGGACCATGACGGCATCCGCGTGCTCGTGGAGAACTGGCAGGGCCTGCTCCTGGACGCGGACTCCACGCTCGAGCTGCTCGACCGCTGCGAGGGCGCGATCGGCTTCCTCGCGGACTTCGGGAACTGGACCGGTCAGCACAAGTACGCCGACCTGGCGCGCGTCGCGCCGCTCGCCGAGGCCTGCCAGGCCAAGGCGGGCTTCGGCGAGGACGGGTCTCTCGACGTCGAGGACTACCGGGCATGCCTGCGCCTGATGGCCGACGCCGGCTACGCCGGGCCGCTCTCGATCGTCATCGATCCGCAGCGACCGGACGTCTGGGAGCGCCTGGACGAGGCCCACGCGCTCATCCGCGAGGAGGCCGGAGCGGCCTGACCTCAGGCCAGCGGCTGGCAGACGTCCGTCAGCTGCTCCTCCTCGCTCACCTGATCGGGCGAGGTCAGGTAGATGTTGAAGGCGTGACCCGCGAGCGTGCCGTCCGCGCGCGCCGCGAGACCTTCGGAGGCCAGGCGCTCGTTGATGAGGTCGTGGGCCTCGCTGATCTGGTCGTAGGCGCCGGTGACCCGCGCGACCAGGCAGTCGCGCGCGGGCAGTTCGATGATCTCGAGCTCGTCCGCGGCCTCGGTGCCCACGGGCACGGGCAGGAAGATCGACAGGTCCGGATCGTGGTCCATGTACTGGTCGTCGTGCTCGATGACGCCGCCGGGGCCGACGGGCGCGATGCCCTGGGCTGCCAGGGCAGGCATCATCCGCTGCCAGAGCCGACCCTCGTCGGAGTAGGTCGGGACGGTGCCGCGCAGGGCGACGGCGGTCATGGCGGGGACGGTGGTGCGGGTCAGGGTGATGGACATGGTGGGCTCTCCTTCGTCGAGCAGGCGGGTGATCAGGGAGAGCCTTCCCTGGGACGCGCGCAGCTCCTCGACGAGGGTCTCGCGCTGCAGGCGCAGCGCGTCGGACCAGGCCGGGGTGCCGCGGACGGCGAGGAGGGCTCCGATGGCGGAGACGCCGAAGCCGACGTCGCGGAGCATCCGGATGTCCGCCGCGTCGGCGAGCTGCGCCGAGGCGTAGCGGCGGTATCCGCTCCACGGGTCGATCTGTGCGGGCACCAGGAGGCCGTGGGCGTCGTAGTGGCGCAGCATGCGCACGGACAGCCTGCTCAGGGAGCTGAACTGCCCGATGCTCATCAGGTGCGACGTCTCTGCCATGGGGTCAGCCTCGATCCTCACATCGTGGGAGGGTCAAGGGGTCCTCAGCCCACGAGGAGGCAGAACGGGTGGCCCTCCGGGTCGCCCATGACGAACAGCGGCTCGTCCGGGTCGGCCGAGCGGTCCATGAGCAGGCGGGCACCGAGCGCCTCCGCGCGTCGACGGTGCCTCGCGAGCTCCTCGGCATCGCGCACGCGGAAGTCCATGTGCAGCTGCATGGGGATCTCCTCGCTGGGCCATGTCGAGGGCCGCAGGTCCGTCTTCTCCTGCACGGCGAGGACGCGCCGGTCCTGGTCGTCCAGCAGGACCAGCCAGTCCGAGTCGTCGGGGGCCGGCCCGTCGGCCGGTGCCCCGTCGGACGGCGCCCCGTCGATCCCCGATCCGTCGGCCGGCGGCTCGTCTCCGGCGCGATAGTGCAGACCGAGAAGCTCGCGGTAGAACTCGGCGAGCCCGCGGCAGTCGCGGGCATCGAGGGCGGTGCAGCTGAGCACGGGGAACGTCATCGGGGCCTCCTCGCTCCGGGCTCCCCAGCCTACGGCGCGGCAACCGAGGGGACCAGCGGGGATCGTTCCTGCCCGCGCCGACTAGCATCGGTCGACATGAGCGCGCAGCCGGACTTCCCCCTCACCCGACCCGCCGCCGACGATGCCGCTGGCAGGGTCGCCTATATCGACGCGACCGCGGGCATCGCGGGGGACATGCTCCTGGGCGCGCTCGTGGACGCCGGTGCGGATCTCGACGCGGTCCAGACCGTGCTCGACGCGCTGATCCCGGGATCCGTCCGCTTCAGCCGGCGCGCGGTGGACCGCTGCGGACAGCAGGCCACGAAGGTCGACGTCGAGCTGCTGGTCGAGGATCCGCCTCATCGCACCTGGTCATCGATCCGGACGATGCTCGAGACGGCCCGCGTGGAGGGCACGGTCCCCGCCCGCACCCTCGAGCTCGCCCTGGACGCGTTCTCGCGCCTGGCCGATGCCGAGGGCCTCGCCCACGGCCTCCCGCCCGAGGAGATCCACTTCCACGAGGTGGGCGCTCTGGACTCCCTGGCCGATGTGATCGGCGCCTGCGAGGCATGGCGGCAGCTCGGGATCGCGGGCGCCGTGGGCAGCGTCATCGCCGTCGGCTCCGGGCGCATCCGCGCAGCCCACGGCGACATCCCGGTGCCGGTGCCGGCGGTGGTGCGTCTCGCGCAGGGCTGGCCGACGGTCGCCGGCGAGCTGCTCCCCTCCCGCGGTCACTCGCACGCGCACAGCCACGGCCCGGGTCACGACCACGGTCCCGGTCACGACCGCAGCCACAGCCACAGCCACGACCACGACCACAGCCACGGTCCTGATCACGGTGGCGAGCACGAGCATGCGCACGATCGCGATCACGACCCCGCGCACGGGCACGGTCATCCCCACGACCACGACCACGACCACGACCACGACCACGACCACGACCACGACCACGACCACGACCACGACCACGGTCGCACGGCCCAGCACGAGAATCCCTACGGGCTCCGGCACCTTCCGCACGTCGTGAGCGGGGAGGGCGTCGGCCACTCCCACTCCATCCAGGAAGCCGTCGTCGCTGGCCATCCGGACCCCCATGCCCAGGCCACGAGCGCGCTGGGCACAGGCGCGGGCACGGATGCTGAGGATTCGCAGCGCACGCACGCCCCGGTCCACGGCGAGGAGGCGGCAGGCGCGGACGAGGAGCTCGCGCCGCACGTCGTCGGCGGGCCCCATGCCCATCCGTCGCGGCCGGTGCCCCCGGGCGTCGCGCCGGGCATCGGCGAGCTCGCGACGCCCACCGGGGTCGCCCTCGTGCGGGCGCTCGCGCAGACCGCGGGCCCTCAGCCCGCGCTGACCGTGGAGGCCGTGGGCATCGGCGCCGGCACCAAGGACACCCCGGGCCGACCGAACGTGGTGCGGGTGATGGTGGGGCGCGATGCCGACACTCCCGCGGGACCGGACGGAGGGCCCGACGGCGCGGCGAGCGGCCATGCGGCCGACGCCTTTGCGGCCGACGCGCACGCGACCCCCCGCTCGGCGGTCCAGCTCGAGGCGAACGTCGACGATCTCGACCCGCGCCTGTGGCCCGGCGTGATCACGAGCCTGCTCGAATCGGGCGCGCTGGACGCGTGGCTGACGCCGATCATCATGAAGCAGGGGCGGCCCGGGATCACGGTCCACGCGCTCGTGCGCGAGGGCGACGAGGTGTCCGCGTCGTCCCTGATCATGGACCTGACGGGGAGCCTCGGAGTGCGCAGGTTCGCCGTCGACCGCTCGATCCGCACCCGCGCCTTCGAGCAGGTCGAGGTGGATGGACAGCAGGTGCGCGTGAAGGTCGCCCGCGACTCCACGGGCCGCATGGTGCGGCGCGAGCCCGAGTTCCGCGACGTCCAGGCCGCCGCCCGGGAGCTCGGCATCTCCGAGCGAGAGGCCCTGGAGCAGACGCGGGCGGCCGCGCGGCGGGAGAGCTGAGCGCTCAGGGGGTCGTGCCGGGCGCGGCGGGCCGCATACCGCCGTCGTCCTCCTCGGCAGCCGGGCCGCCGCTCCCGTCCGCAGCGCTCTCGGCGGCCCGCTTCAGGAGCTCGAGCTGCGTGGTCCAGCGATCAGCGGCACGGGCGAGCATGCGCGACGCCTCGTCGACGGGGGCAGGGATCACGCGATAGCTCTCGCCCGTCGGCCCCGACCGTGACTCCACAAGGCCCGCCCGACGCAGCACTCCGAGGTGCTTGGAGGTGCCCTGGCGCGTGATCGGCAGAGTGCGCGCGAGCTCGGTGACGCCGCGGGGTCGTGCCGCGAGTCTGTCCATGATCTGAAGGCGCACGGGATCGGCGAGCGCCTTGAGCACCTGCGCGGAGACGGCGTGCGCCTCGTGCTCCTCCGTCCGCTCAGGCATCCGCACCCTCCTGCGGGCTCGGCCCCTCGTGCGGGCCCCGTGCCTCGAGGGCGTCGCGGGCGAGGGAGATCTCGAGCTCCCAGCCCGAGACGTTGTCCCCGTAGTTCCGCTCGTGCTGCTCCGTCGTCATCGCGTCGAACCCGGACTCGGTGACGGTGAGCGTGACGGTCCCGGGCCGCTCCTCAGCCAGGACGAACTCGATGCGAGTACGGGGCATCCCGGCATCGCCCTCGCTGTCATCCCGCTCCCCTGCGAGCCAGGTGAACACGGCCCGGTGAGGAGGGTCGAGCACCTCTATCCCGACCGGGAAGGTGCCCAGGGTCGGGTCGTGGACCCGGCAGGTGGAGCCGTCGCGCTCGATGCGGTGCCCGCCGAGGGTTCCGTCGTTGATCCACCAGCCGGGCTCGGAGACCAGCGCCCAGACCGCCTCGAGGGGCGCGTGGATATCGATGGTCCGGGTGATCTCATCTCTCATCAGTGACATGCAACCATATGGTTGCCTCCTGGAACGCCGACGTCAACCCCTTCCTCCCGGCGCGGTGGTCCGTTCGTCCGAGCACGCCGCTAGGCTGACTCACGTCGTCGGCATCCGGCCGGCGCCGACCTCGAGGAGCACGCCATGCCCGCTGCACTCCACCCCTACCTGAACTTCGCGGGGAACGCCCGCGAGGCCTTCGAGTTCTACGGCGAGGCGCTCGGTGCGACCCCGCAGTTCGCGACCTTCGGCGAGTTCCACGCCGTGCCCGAGGGCGACCCGAACGCCGACAAGATCATGCACGGATCCCTCGAGGTCACCGAGCTGATCCGCCTCTACGTCTCGGACACCATCGAGGGCATGGGCCCGCAGTTCCAGCAGGGCACCAACGTGACCCTGTCGCTCATGGGGGACGACGAGCAGGTGCTGCGCAGCGCCTACGAGAAGCTCTCCGTGGGCGGGACGGTGACCATGCCCCTCGAGAAGCAGATGTGGGGCGACGTCTACGGCTCCTTCACCGACCGCTTCGGGATCGTGTGGCAGGTGAACATCAGCACCCCGCAGGATTCGCAGGGCTGACCTCGGAATCACCAGCGGTCCTTCTGCCCGCAGCGCACGCTGGAGCGGGCGAGCGCCTGCTCACGCCGGGCACCAGTGCAGCACCGCCGCGCATGGCGCACGGCTAGCATCGTGCCAGGACCGCAGCATCGGCCCCCGTGATCCCCGGATCGCGGGGGCTCTCGCATGCGCCGATCCCTGCCTCCCGACCCTCCTCTTCCGAAGGACCCGCCACGCCCACCGTCGACCCCCACGACCCGCCGGACCCCACCTCCGAGACGCCCGCGCTCGATGCGGCTCCGGACGCGCCCGCTCCGGAGCCCGCCTCCTCGCCGTCCGCTCCGCGCACCCTGCGCTCGCGAGCCCGCGCGCTCTTCGCCGATACCCGTCCCCTGCAGAACCTGCACTTCAAGCGGCTGTGGCAGGCGAACATCGTGACCGTCATCGGCGCGCAGATCACGATCATCACGGTGCCCGCACAGCTCTGGTCGCTCACCGGCAGTTCGCTGTACGTGGGGCTCACGGGCCTGTTCGGCCTGGTGCCGCTCGTGGTGCTCGGACTCTGGGGCGGGGCGATCGCCGACGCCTTCGACCGCCGCAAGATCCTGCTGGTCACCACACTCGGCCTCATCCTCACCAGCGGACTGTTCGCCGCGCAGGCGCTGCTGCAGGTCCGCAATGTGTGGGTGATCCTGGGGATCTTCGCCGCCCAGCAGGCGTTCTTCGCGGTCAACCAGCCGGCGCGCACCGCCCTGATCCCTTCCCTCGTGCCGCGCGACCAGCTGCCCGCGGCGAACGCGCTGAACATGACCGTGGGCCAGTTCGGCGCGATCGCGGGGCCCCTCGTCGGCGGGGCGCTCCTGCCCTTCCTGGGCTTCTCCCTGCTCTACCTCATCGACACGGTCTGCCTGCTGGCGACGCTCTGGGCAGTGCTGCGGCTGCCCGCGCTGAAGCCCGAGGGCGCCATCGCGCGGCCAGGGCTGCGCAGCGTCCTCGACGGCTTCGTCTACACCTGGAAGCACAAGATCCTGCTGGTCAGCTTCGCGGTGGACCTCATCGCGATGGTCTTCGGCATGCCGCGCGCGCTCTACCCGCAGCTGGCCGACCAGAGCTTCGGCGGACCCGCGCAGGGCGGCATGGAGTTCGCGGCGCTCTCGGTCGCGATGGCGCTCGGGGCCCTGCTGGGCGGGATCTTCTCCGGCTGGCTGGGCCGCGTGCACCGGGTGGGCCTCGCGGTGCTGATCGCCGTCGGCGCCTGGGGCCTGGTGGTCATGGGCTTCGGCGGCGCGACATGGCTGGCCGACGGCCGGGCGATGCCCTGGCTCGCCGTGGCCGTCGCCTTCATGGCCGCGGGCGGCATCGCCGACATGATCTCGATGGTCTTCCGCCAGACCATGCTGCAGGGCGCCGCTTCCGACGCGGTGCGCGGCCGTCTCCAGGGCGTGTTCCTCGTGGTCGTCGCGGGCGGGCCCCGCTTCGCCGACGTCGCCCACGGCGCGGCGGCCGACGTGCTCGGCGCGCCGCTGACCGTCGTCCTCGGCGGGGCGCTCGTGGTGCTCGGCGTCCTGGCCTGCGGCGTGCTCGTCCCGCAGTTCACGAGGTATCGAGTGCCCTCGGGCTGGTGAGGCGGAACGCCGAGTGAGCAGTGGGGTCGGATGGCCCCGGACCCGTCGAGGTGCTCCGGCCGGACCGCCGATCCCGCCGTTCGCGTCGCCTCAGCTCTCGCGCGCCCCCGGGATCCCCGCCCCCTGTGCCCGCGCCTGCTGTACGTGCTGTGCGGCGCCGCCCGGCGCGTCCGCCGCGCCCTCCGCAGAGTCGTGACGGAGGAGGCGGAGCAGGATCCGCACGACGATCCCCAGGTACAGGCGGCCGCGGAACTTCGCGATCCTGCGCACGGTGGCCCGCGGCATGCCCCGCACCACCGTGACGATCGCGCGGACCTCTGCGCCCGTCGGCGGCACCGCAGTCACCGAGAGCGCACTGTGCTGGTCGGTGAACCAGCGGAGGTACCCGTCGAGGGTCTCGCCGTCCGCCGTGCGCCACGAGCCCGACGCGTACAGGCTCTCGACGTCCTGCAGTGCGGCGCGCAGTGCGGGCGCGCTGCCACCGGCGATCTCCGGACGGATGCCGCGCTCGTCCAGACGGTCCATCGTCTGGCGGGCGACGGGAAGCACGATCGGCAGGATCTCGTCGATGAGAGCGTTCAGGCGCTGCCGCTGCTGGGGCGAGTACTCGTCGATCGAGGGCGTCTCGCCCTCGTTCGGATCGTTCTCGGCGGGATCCGCATCGGACCCGAGCCGCCCGTGCTCGGCGTCGACCTCGCCCTGCAGCGCCTGGAGCTGCTCGATCGGTCCCTCGAGGTCGGGCAGGCGGTCCACGAGCGAGCTGTCGACCCCGAGGGAGACCAGCAGCTCCTGACCTGCACGGAGGAGGAACTCCTTGTCGTGCATCCACTCCGGCCCGTCGGCGATGGACGCCTTCGTGGCCTGGCTCCGGTCCTCCGTCGCCCCCTGCGTGGTCCCGCTCGCTGCGTCCTGCCGCTCCGTCATGCGTCCCTCGTTCCTGCGGTGCCCACCGCACCTGCGGTCGTTCCTCCGAGCGAGAGTATCGCCAGGAATCGGGAGTGCCGGGATTCGGCGCTCACTCGGCGGGCTGGACGACCTGCTCCCAGTGCTCGAGCAGGTGGGTGAGCGCCGCCCTCGCCGTGCCGAGCTCGTCGCTGCTCGCGTCGGGAGCGGTGAGCACGTGCATGTCCTCGTCGCCGACGACGACCACGAAGGGGAAGCGTTCGGGCGCCTCGTGCAGCGCTTCGTCGATCTTGTCGATGACCTGCGGTCGCGTGTGGTCGTGGGCGGGGGTGTCCGTCACGGGTGCGCTCCTGTCGTTCGTCGTCCGCCCGCGGGGCGATGGGGCGGATCGTCCGTCCTCGAGGATCCCACGGACCGGAGCGCGCAGCTCACCGCGATCCCAGGAGAGGCTCCACCAGGGCCGGGTCACAGGTGGTCGAACAGGTCGCCCAGCACCCGGATCCGGAACTCGCCGACGCCGGCTTCGCCGCGGCGATCCAGGTGCAGCGCTCGCAGTCCCGCCTCTTGGGCGCCGCGAAGGTCGTGCTCCGGGTTGTCGCCGACGTGGAGCGCGTCGGCAGGCTCGAGACCCAGGGCCGCGCAGACCGTGAGATAGCTGGCGGGATCGGGCTTCGCCGCCCCGATCCGCTCGCTCGTCCAGACGCCCACGACGAGGTCCCGCAGCCCGAGGTCCCTCATCTTCTTCTGCTGACGCCGCTCCGGCCCGTTGGTGAGCACGGCGACCGGGATCCGCAGGTCGGCGAGTGCGCGCAGCGTCGGCAGGGCGTCGCCGAACGCCCTCCACTCCTGCTCGTACAGGGCGAGGAAGCGGTCGTAGAGCGCATCGCACTCCGCTGCGACGAGCCGATGCGCGTCGCCCGCACGTCGAGGACCGTCGAGTTGACGGGCATCGTCGAGCCGGCGATCGTCGAGCCGCAGCTCGTCCACGAGGCGCCGGACCCGCTCGCGGCGGTACTCCACGCGGTCGAGTTCGCCTTCCCGTCGTCGTGCCATGAGATCGGCGGCGGTGGCCTCCCACGCGTCCGCGATCTCTTCGCTCGGGGATCCGCCCAGCTCCTCGACCAGGTGCGCCAAGCCGGCCCGGGCCGAGGCCCGATGGTCGAACAGCGTGTCGTCGAGGTCGAGGATCACCGCTCGCGTCCGGATCCGGCCCACCGCAGCCACCGCCTCACGTCGTCGTCCGCCGATCCTCGCCGACGGCGGCGTCGGAGCACGGGAGGCCTGCCCCGTGCACCGCTGCGGCCTCCGCGTCGGCAACGAGAGCGGTTCGGGGACCACGACCGCGCAGGCACGGACGCAGGTGACCCATCTGCCCTTGCCGCGGCCCCTCGCGCGTGCGACCGTGAGAACGGATCCGACGACAGGATCCCCGGACGAGGGTGCCGTACCCGGACAGCGACAAGACGGCCGCAGGAGGCTGACATGTCGTGGATCGTTCTCGTGCTCTCGGGCCTGATGGAGGCCGTGTGGGCCACAGCCCTGGGCCGCTCGGAGGGCTTCAGCAGGCTCACCCCGAGCATCGTCTTCGCCGTAGGACTGGTGCTGAGCATGGCCGGCCTCGCCTTCGCGATGCGCGACCTGCCCACGGGCACCGCCTACGCGGTGTGGGTGGGGATCGGTGCGACCGTCACCGTGCTCTTCGCGATCGTCACGGGCGCCGAGGCCGTCTCGGTGCTGAAGGTGCTGTTCCTGGCGATGATCATCGGCGGCGTGATCGGTCTGAAGATCAGCGGCTGAGGCCCTGCGGGCCGTCCCCGCTCAACTGCTGGCGCCCTCCGCGAGGCGCGCACGCACGAACGCCGCCACGGCGTCGAGGATCTGCTCGTCGATGCCGTGACCGAGGGTCGGCGAGAGCTCCTCGATGAGGCGCGCATGACGCTGCAGCCAGTCCCTGACCTGCGTCTCCATCGCCGGGTCGAACAGCGGGTCCTGTCCTCCATGGCCCCAGAGCACGGGCACGTCGCGCTCGGCGAGCGCCGCATCGCCCGGGAGATCCGCGGGGAACGGGGCGCCCGAGAGCGCGACCGCCCAGTCGAGGGCGTCGGCCCGCCGGCGCAGCAGCTGCAGGGCCAGCACGGCGCCCTGCGAGAAGCCGATCGCGCCGATCACACGCCCCGGGGCCACGCGGCCCGTCCAGTCCTCGAGGGCCACGGCGGACTCTTCGAGCAGTCCGAGGTCGTCCGCGCCGAGCGGCGGCGGCGCCAGCCAGCCGAAGCCGGGCCCGCAGGCGAGGACTCCGCGCAGCGACGCATAGACCACCCCGCCCGGCAGCATCGGCGCGAGGGACAGCAGATCCTGCTCGTTGCTGCCGAGTCCGTGCAGGAGGAGCACCACGCGGTCCTGCGGACCCGGCGCGTGCGGGAAGAAGCGCACCGCGCTCTCGTCGATCCGCGCGGGTCCCTCGCCGATGCGCTCGACGGGCGGGAAGCCGAAGGGGTTGGGCCGGTTCATGGGCTGCTCCTGACTCATCCGATCCGTCTCATCCGATCCGTGTCGTCCGCTCCGATTCAGCCGACGTCGGGGAGCGTCGCCCGCAGGGCGTCGAGCTCGTCGCACAGCTCATCGGCGAAGGACGTGCTGCCGTCGCCGTCGGTCCAGGTCGCGTACGCGTTCTTGAAGGCGAGCAGTCCGATCTCCGCGGCGAGCGCGGCCGTGCGGGCGGCGATGCCGCGCTCCTCGAGCGCACGCGCGGTCTCGGCCGCGAGTCCCACGTGCTTGAGCTGGTCGCGCTCGCGCAGCTCGGCGCTCGCCGCGATCACCGCGCGCATCCTCGGACCCATCTCCCGGCGCTCCGGGGTCATCGCCTCGCTCGCGCGGAGCAGTCCGGACTCGACGGCGGTCAGCGGCGAGGCATCGTCGGGCGCCGCCGCGACCCCCTCGCGCAGCAGCTGCGAGAGGGACTCCTGCCCGGCCGCGAGCACGTCGCGCTTGTCGCCGAAGTGGCGGAAGAACGTGCTGCGGGTGAGGTCCGCGGCCTCGGCGATCTGCGCCACGGTGGTCGCGTCGTATCCCTGCTCCGAGAACAGGCGAATCGCGGCAGCGACCAGGCGCTCTCGTGCATCGGGCTTCCAGCGGGGCATGGAAGGGGACTCTACCGTCCGACCGGGTGATCGCGCCCGCGACGGTCCGGGCCACGGGCCGGTCCGCGCCATGGGACGGCCGTCCCATGACCATCATTCCCGCAGGCAGTGGCGGTGCGGACGGCTGATCAGCACCCGATCCACCCACTGATGCGACATCGGTCCCGTCGGGTGTACGGTGACGGCACACGTGTCGCATCAGGCGGCATCCTCGAGAGGACTCACCATGAAGGTCTTCGTCACCGGCGCCACCGGGTTCATCGGATCCGCCGTCGTCCCCGAGCTGATCAGCGCAGGGCACGAGGTGGTCGGCCTCGCGCGCTCCGAGCGCTCGGCCGCTCGGCTCCAGGAGCTCGGGGCATCCTCCCTCCCCGGCGATCTCACGGACCTCGACGCACTGCGCCGCGGGGTCGCGGCGACCGACTCCGTCGTGCACCTCGCCTTCAGCAACGACTTCACCGCGGTCGAGGCCGGGGTCGAGGAGGAGTCGCGCGCCGTCCACGCCATGGGCGAGGCGCTGGCCGAGCGCACGCGAGGCTCCGCCCCCGCCGCGCACGACGGCCCGGCCTTCGTGATCGCCTCGGGCACGCCCGCGATCCCCGGCCGCGCGTCCACCGAGGACGACCCCTACCTCGCCGAGGGGCCGATGGCGGCCCGCGCGCGCACGGCCCAGTACGTGATGGACCTCGCCGCGCGCGGCGTGCGGCCCGTCGCGGTCCGGCTGCCGCGCTCGGTGCACCAGGCGCACGTCCGCTACGGCTTCGCCTCCATGCTCATCCAGGCGGCGCAGCGCAGCGGGGTCTCCGGGTTCGTCGGCGACGGCGACCAGCGCTGGCCCGCCGTGCACGTGCAGGATGCCGCCCGGCTCTTCCGCCTCGCCCTCGAGGGCGCCGACGCCGGATTCCAGGCACAGGCCGTGGCCGACGAGGGGGACGCGATGCGGGACATCGCCGCCGCGATCGGTGAGACCCTCGGTCTCCCCGTGCGCTCCGTCGACGCGGAGTCCTTCGGGTTCCTGGGTCAGATCTTCGCCCTCGACCAGCCGGCGAGCAGCCGGAGGACCCGCTCGACACTGGGCTGGGAGCCCACTCACCCCAGCCTGCTCGAGGACCTGCGGGCCGGCGGCTTTCCCGCCTGAGCGGCGCTCCGGGGGGGGCGCCCGCTCCGGCGCCCCCTCCCCGCCCCACGTCGTCACGCGATCCCCGCGGCTCTCCCTCCTGGGCCGCGGGGATCGCTGCGTCCGGGACCCCGCGCACGCTGGTGACTCAGCAGACACCGTGCACTCTATGCAAACGTGCACTCGGTGCATATTGTGGTGCACGTCGTCGGACGACGGACTCCCGAGTCCCCGGGACCCGCTGCTCGCGGGCCCCGGAACCCGATCCCCGTCGGCCGACCCCCGGAACCATCAGGAGAGGTGCGATGTCCCCGACAGACACCCAGACCCCGCGCGACGCGGCGGCGACCCCGGACGCGGCGGCGAGCTCAGACGCGGCGTCGGCCCCGAGCGCGCGGTCGGCCTCGAAGAAGCCCGGGCTGCGCGAGCGCAAGCGCGAGGAGCTGCGCCGACGCATCGAGCGCGCCGCCCTCGAGCTCATGCTCGAGCACGGCTTCGACGACGTCACCGTGGAGATGATCTGCGAGAGCGCGGACGTCTCGCGGCGCACGTTCTTCAACTACTTCGGGTCGAAGGAGGCGGTCGTCGTCGGCCGCGATCCCGGCCCGCTGCCCGAGCACGTGCAGGAGGCGTTCGTCGACGGCCCGCGGGGCAGCATCCTCGCGGATCTCGTCCGCATGCTCCTGGCGGTGATGACCACCAAGCCGCACGGCGTCGATCAGAAGGTCTGGCGCGCCCGCCTCGAGCTCATCCGCAGCGACAGAACGCTCGCCAAGGCGATGGCCGACAAGGTCGCCGCGAAGAACCGCGACCTCGAGGACCTGGTCGCCCGCAGGATCCGCAAGCGCTACGGCGCCTCGGGCACACCGCCCGGTCCAGGCGGCACAGCCGCCGACGGCAGGCCCGGCCTCGACGGCGCGGACGCCCCCGCATCGAATCCGGCGGTCGAGGCGCTCATCACCCGGCAGACCGGCTTCATCGTCGCCATGTGGTGGGGCATCGCCCGCTACGCCATCCAGATCTCCGTCGAGAACCCCGACATCGAGGACCGCGAGCTCATGGAGTCGCTCCTCGACACGTTGACCCTCATCCAGGAAGCAGAGCTATGACCGCCACCCAGACCGCAGCCCCCGCGGCGCGCGGAGCGCACGGACAGCCCGCCGCTCCGACCGCGTCCTCCGGCACGGCTCCGTCCACCAGACTCGTCCCGCTGTTCGCGGGCCTTCTCATCGCGATGTTCATCGCGGCCCTCGACCAGACCATCTTCTCCACCGCTCTGCCCACGATCGTGGGCGACCTCGACGGCGTCGACCAGATGCTGTGGGTGACCACGGCGTACCTGCTGGCCTCGACGATCATGATGCCGATCTACGGCAAGCTCGGCGACCTCATCGGCCGCAAGCCCCTGCTGATCTTCGCGCTGTCCGTGTTCGTCGCCGGCTCCCTCGTGGGCGCCGTCGCCGGCAACATGGGCGTGCTCATCACCGGCCGTGCCATCCAGGGCATCGGCGGCGGCGGGCTCATGCTGCTCGCCCAGGCGATCATCGCCGACGTCGTCCCCGCCCGTGAGCGCGGCAAGTACATGGGCGTCATGGGCGCCGTGTTCGGCCTGTCCTCCGTGGTGGGGCCGCTGCTGGGCGGCTGGTTCACCGAGTCGCTCAGCTGGCGCTGGGGCTTCTGGCTGAACATCCCGCTGGGCGCGATCGCGATCCTCGCGGCCGTGTTCTTCCTGAAGCTGCCCAAGAAGTCGCAGCGCGCCCGCCTGGACGTGTTCGGCATCCTCACCATGGCGATCGCCGTGACCTCGCTGATCCTCGCGACCTCGTGGGGCGGCAACACCTACGAGTGGGTCTCCTGGCAGATCATCCTGCTGTTCGTCTCCACGGCCGTGTTCGGCGCCCTGTTCGTGCTCGCCGAGCGCTACGCCGCCGAGCCGATCATCCCGCTGCACCTGTTCCGCAAGCGCAACTTCGTGCTCACCACGATCGCCGCCCTGGTCATCGCGATCGCGATGTTCGGCGCGATCGGCTACATGCCCACCTACCTGCAGATGTCCACGGGCGTCTCCGCCACGGAGTCCGGCCTGATGCTGCTGCCGATGGTCGGCGGGCTGCTGATCACCTCCATCGCCTCGGGCCAGATCGTCTCGCGGACCGGCCGCTACAAGTGGGCGCCGATCCTCTCGATGCTGGTCGCCGCGCTCGGCGTGTTCCTGCTGTCGACCATGACGACCGACACCGCGACCTGGGTGATCATGTCCCACATGTTCGTGCTCGGCGCGGGCCTGGGCATCGGCATGCAGAACCTCGTGCTGATCGTGCAGAACACGTTCCCCGCGGCCGAGGTCGGCACCGCGACCGCCTCGAACAACTTCTTCCGCCAGATCGGCGCGTCCCTGGGCTCCGCGATCGTGGGCT